>NZ_JACGAY010000072.1:0-252 GCF_020137705.1 Campylobacter sp. RM9333 | reverse complement strand
AAACTTATTCTTCATAACAGCTTCAACAGCAATACTAGCCATTAAATCTACTTCATCTGATATTTTATTAGTATTATCAGCTACTACTACATTAGCGCGTGTTAGCTCATCTATACTACTTATTGCTTCATTTATTTGAGATATTGCTTGAGTTTGTTCTTTAATGCTTTCACTCATATCATTTATACCTTGAGTTAATACATTAACACTTGCTTCTATTTCTGTTAATGATTTTTGAGTGCTTTCAGCTAG
>NZ_JACGAY010000071.1:0-256 GCF_020137705.1 Campylobacter sp. RM9333 | reverse complement strand
ATGTAAATAGCACTATTAATCTAAGCCAAATAAGACAAGATATAAAAACAAATAATTTTGAATATAAAACAAGTGATAAAGAATTAAATGTATTTTTTAGCCTTGATAATAAAAGCGTAGGGATTAGCTTAGATAAAGATACTTTAAAAGATTTAAAAAGCTTTTTTAATAAAAATGATTTTTTAGAAGAAAATGGAAAAACTATTTTAAAAGGCGACGCTGCTAATTATGTAGCAGGTTGGTTTAGTGAGATTGC
>NZ_JACGAY010000070.1:0-282 GCF_020137705.1 Campylobacter sp. RM9333 | reverse complement strand
AATTAGAAAGTTTAGCCAATGAGCTAGAAGAAAAAATTAATAGCAGTTGGCTAGATACTCTAAGTAAAGATGAATTAGTAGAATTACAAGCCTTGCATACTCAATTAATTGATACTTTATTAAAATTAAAGCATAAAGATTTAGAAAGATTAAAAAAACTTAAAAAATCTTTAAGCTATATAAAATAGGAATTTTAAATTCCTATTCTTACCATCTAGTTACGCCACCAATAGCCATTACACTAGCACCTACAATAAAAAGGCTAATTAATTTTATAACTAA
>NZ_JACGAY010000069.1:0-293 GCF_020137705.1 Campylobacter sp. RM9333 | reverse complement strand
CTTATTCTTCATAACAGCTTCAACAGCAATACTAGCCATTAAATCTACTTCATCTGATATTTTATTAGTATTATCAGCTACTACTACATTAGCACGTGTTAGCTCATCTATACTACTTATTGCTTCATTTATTTGAGATATTGCTTGAGTTTGTTCTTTAATGCTTTCACTCATATCATTTATACCTTGAGTTAATACATTAACACTTGCTTCTATTTCTGTTAGTGATTTTTGAGTGCTTTCAGCTAGTTTTCTTACTTCATCAGCAACTACAGCAAACCCACGCCCGTGCT
>NZ_JACGAY010000068.1:0-323 GCF_020137705.1 Campylobacter sp. RM9333 | reverse complement strand
AAAGATTTTAAACTATCGCTATGTATTTTAAAATCTTCAGCAATTCCTGCTGCTTTGTTAAAATCACTTGTAAAAAAGCCATCTTTATCAATTCCGTATCCTAAAACAACTCCTACCTTTTTATCATCTGCTTTATTGTCTACTTTTTTAATCTCGTTATTTGTTTCTTTTTTGCTTATATTAGTTATTTGATATGTTGAATAAGAATTTATTTTCATAATTATTCCTTTATTTTAAACTCTTTTATCATATAAATTCTTGCTATCTTTATATGCCATTACAATAGCTAATAAATCTCTTTCATCTTTTACTTTGCGTGGGTC
>NZ_JACGAY010000067.1:0-368 GCF_020137705.1 Campylobacter sp. RM9333 | reverse complement strand
ATTAACCACTTCATCTTTAGCTGTATTTAAATCTAAACTAAATGAGTATTCTTTCATTTCTCCTGTTTTTAAGCTTGATAAATATACTTTATATGTTCCAACTTCCCAACCACTACCATCTACTCTGTTTGTTAAATCAGGAGTATATTTGAATGTTCCATCTGGTGCAGCTTGGAATTCTTTCATAATTGCTTCATCTTTACCTGTAGCATTATTTGGTTTTACAAATAATAATACTAAAGTATCATTAGCAACTGATTTACCTATAAATGTTGGAGTAGTATCAAATGTTCTACCACCATTTGGAATTTCAGTTAAGTTATTAAAGAATCCATCTTCATCACCTTGGAATACTTTAAATTCTAAAG
>NZ_JACGAY010000066.1:0-386 GCF_020137705.1 Campylobacter sp. RM9333 | reverse complement strand
TAACTCATTGTATTTTTAGGTGTATTTGTAATAATTTTAAAAATAAAGAATTTAAACTAAGAATTTGATTTTAACTCCAAAAAGAACCAACGCTAGTTAAGTTAGTAAAAATTAGTAAGATTTTGAATGTTTAACATTAAAAATTATGGAATTTGAATTAAGAATTTGATTTGTGGTTTTAGTTTTAAAATTAAAATTCCTGTTTTAAATTCTTTTTTTCAGTGTGTTTTTTCCACTCTTGAGACTATTATTTATAACTAGCAAATGAATTGCTAGTTATAAATAATAATGAGAGTGAATAGGTAAAAAAGATAAAAGAAAATTAAAAATATAAAAAGTTTTTTGGGTCTTAAGTAATGATTATTAAAATTAAAAGCTTTTTGGGT
>NZ_JACGAY010000065.1:0-407 GCF_020137705.1 Campylobacter sp. RM9333 | reverse complement strand
AATACAACAACTCCTGAAGTAATTGTTCCAAGTGTTGGAAATGGAATTAAAGTATCTATATTTGAAGGTGATGAATCAGGCGATCACAATAACCTAAAAGAAATTAGCAATGGTTCAACTACAGTAGATGCTAATCCTTTATTTAAAGGTGAGATTAATGCTGGTGGTATTCAATCAATGCAAGTATTTATCACTTATAATGATAAGTTAATTAAAACTGATTCAGTTCTTGCTGTTGATGGTAAATTTAAATATGTTCCAGAATTAGGTTGCAATAACTTTGGAGATTACAAGTTTACATTTAATGTAATTGGAACTGATATTAAAGGTGAAGCTAGCTTAAAACTTGTTGCTGATACTCAAACAAATACACCTAGCGTAGATAATACTACAAGTGATGTGGTTGT
>NZ_JACGAY010000064.1:0-417 GCF_020137705.1 Campylobacter sp. RM9333 | reverse complement strand
TCAGTTGAGTTTTCTTGAATTATTTTTATATGTTCTATTAATTCTTTAGGATAGGTTTTTGAGTTTTCAAGACTAGTGCTAAGCTCTTTTATTCTAGCTTTATAAGAATTTATAATGCAATTATTATCATCTTTGCAATCACTAATGCTTTTTAGAAATTCATCTTGGTCTTGCTTTATTTCTTTTGTAATATAAGGAAAGCTTTTATAAATACTATCTAGCTCTATTTTTAACTTATTTATTTGATATAAATAAATATTTGTAATTAGTAAAATCATTAATATTTTAAACATAACTCTCCTTTATTTTTCATATCATAGCATTATTTAAGAATATTTCTTGGTTTATAAATGTGTTTAAAAGTTAAAATATGATTTTTAAATTCTTAGAATTTAAAATGGATAATTAAATATTTTT
>NZ_JACGAY010000063.1:0-433 GCF_020137705.1 Campylobacter sp. RM9333 | reverse complement strand
AAGACAAAGTGACCTTGCTTTAGGAGATAAAATTAATCTTACATTTAAAAACGTAGATGGAATTAATGATGTTACATTTGAGCCAGTGCAAATTGCTCAAGGTAATAATATTAAAGCAGGTCAAGGTTTAGGTGCTTTAGTTGAAGCTATTAATAAATCTACTGATAAAACAGGTATTAAAGCTTCTGTTACGGTTCAAAGTGTATTTGAACAACCTATTAAAGCAGGAACTACTTTACAAGGCTTTAGTATAAATGGTGTTACTATTGGTTCTATTGAAGTTAAAGATAAAGATGGAAATGGAGCTTTAAGAGCTGCAATTAACTCTGTTAAAGATCAAACAGGGGTTGAGGCTAGTGTTGATGAAAAAGGAAGATTAGTACTTGCTAATAGAGATGGTAGAGGTATTAAGATAACTGATGGGGTGGATAAG
>NZ_JACGAY010000062.1:0-507 GCF_020137705.1 Campylobacter sp. RM9333 | reverse complement strand
GCTAAGCGCTCATGCAAACGCATCTATGAACAATAGATCAATTGACAGTTCTTTAAATAAGTTAAACTCAGGTTTTAGAATTAACTCTGCTGCTGATGATGCTTCAGGTATGGCAATTGCTGATAGCTTAAGATCTCAAGCAAGTTCTCTTGGTCAAGCTATTATGAATGCTAATGATGCTATTGGTATAATTCAAACAGCTGATAAGGCTATGGATGAGCAAATAAAAATACTTGATACAATTAAGAATAAAGCTATTCAATCAGCTCAAGATGGTCAAACAACTGAAACAAGACGCTCACTTCAAGCTGATATTTCAAGACTTATGGAAGAATTAGACAATATTGGTAATACTACATCATTCAATGGTCAAAAGCTTCTAAGTGGAACGTTTTCAAACAAAGAATTTCAAATTGGTGCATATTCAAATGAGACAGTTAAGGCTAGTATTGGGGCAACTACAAGTGATAAGATTGGTTTAACTAGGTTTGAGACTGGGCATAATGT
>NZ_JACGAY010000061.1:0-544 GCF_020137705.1 Campylobacter sp. RM9333 | reverse complement strand
TTGCAGCATTAAGTGCAAGTAGATTAATTTGTTCTGCAATGTCTCTAATCATAGTAATAACATTTTTAATATCTTCTCCGTTTTTAATAACTTCGTTTGATTTTTGATTTACTGCATGCATAGATGCACTCATCTCTTCTACTGCTGCTGCACTTTCTTGTAAGCTACTTGCTTGCTTTCTTGCACCTTCGTTTATATCACTAACACTTGTTTTTAGTATTTTAGATTTATCTTGTAGGTTTCTTGCAGTTTCAAGATTTGTTTTTAACATATCTCTTATTTGCTTACCTAACATATTAGTTGCAAGTTCTACTCTACCTTTAGCATTTTTTATTTCATTTCTAAAGTCGTTTTGGCTATATTCATCAAATATCTTTTCAATTGAGTTTGTATTAGCTCCAACTTTTTCTTCTAAAGTATCAAGCATTTTATTTAAGACATTTTTTAATTCAATTAATTGTGGATTTGCAGGATTTAGAGTAATTCTTGCTTTTAAATCTCCGCTTTCAATTGCTGCTGCTGTTTGAACGCTTTGTTCTACTGC
>NZ_JACGAY010000060.1:0-574 GCF_020137705.1 Campylobacter sp. RM9333 | reverse complement strand
GCTTAATTATGTTTTTTAGTATGAGATTATAAAAATAGATATTTTAAAGTATTTACACAACATAGCTCTTACTTTTTATATAGTTTTTTTTATTTGCTTTAAGTAGTTTTAGTATATGTTTAGAAGTATTTATAAGTTATATGTTTAAAATATTTATATGAGTATGCTTATTTAATTTAATTAGCTTTATATGTTTAAAGAATTATGTATTTAATAAGCTTAGATGATTAATTGTTTTTTAGGTAGTTAAAGTTAAATCAATATTAGAATAATATTTAGACGTAAGCCATAATCTCATATGAAAACATCATTAAAGTAATATGAGTGGTTGAAAAATAATATTGGTAGTTAAGGATTGCGATTTAATATTATTTTTTTCTAATTTTAATTAAGTAATATTATTGGTAGCAAATTTCTTATTTATGCTATCAAATCTTTATCTTTAATAAGCAATATTAGTAGTGAATGGGGTGTTTATAAAATTAGGTTTATTTAAATAGAGTTTATGTAAAACAAAGTTTTTAAAAAACGAAATGTCTGTAAAAGAAGTTTTTAAAACTAGGTTTATGTATAG
>NZ_JACGAY010000059.1:0-657 GCF_020137705.1 Campylobacter sp. RM9333 | reverse complement strand
CATATTCAACCTACACAATAGTCTCAGCTGTTTATAATGTAGAAAAATATTTAGATGATTTTTTTACTTCAATAATAAATCAAAGTATAGGGTTTGAAAAATCAATTCAATTAATAATGGTAGATGATGGTTCTAGTGATAATTCAGTTAATATTATTAAAAGGTATCAAAAACTATACCCAAACAATATTACTTATATTCATAAAGAAAACGGAGGACAAGCAAGTGCTAGAAATCTTGGACTAAAATACGTTAAAACTCCTTGGGTGACTTTTACAGACCCTGATGATTTTTTAGATAAAGACTTTTTTAAAAATATAGATATAGAAATATCAAAAAATAATAATTTAGCGATGGTAAGTTCAAATATTATTTTTTACCATGAAAAAGATAATTTTTATAAAGACAATCACCCACTAAATTATAAATATAAAAATAAAAAATCAATTAAAATTAAGGATTTGGATAAAAATATACAGCTTTCAGCTGCTAGTGCAATTATAAAAATTGAATTAATAAAGGAATTTAAATTTGATGAAGATTTAAAACCTTGTTTTGAAGATGCTAAATTTATAAATGAGTATTTATTGGATAATTTAGAAAAAGATGCAATATTTATTGAAAATGCTAGATATTTTTATAGAAAAAGAGTTGATG
>NZ_JACGAY010000058.1:0-668 GCF_020137705.1 Campylobacter sp. RM9333 | reverse complement strand
TTTTGATTTAAAATATCTTGAAAGTGATAGCGATAATAATGGGGTGCTAAATAGTGATGAATTAATGAATACTTTAATTGATGTTTGTTATTTTGATGAGAATAAAGATGGGGTTTATGTCTTAAGCGAGATTGTTAAAAAAGACAAAATATTAGAAGAAGATATTAATGAATTTGGCGAAAAAAATATAAACACTATTTCAAAAATGATTAATAATAGAATATTTTTTGATAAAGATAAAGATGGAGAAATTTTAGTAAAAGAGCAATATATTGAAGATGAAAGCGAGTATTTTAAAAACTTAAATCAAGCAAAAGAAGAATTAAAAAATAAAAAAGAAAAAATAGAAGCCAATCCAAAGCTAAAAGAATACGCAATAAATGAAGAAAACAATCACATAAGAAAACTAAAGCAAGATATAAAATTATTTAAAAACTCAAATTCTTTAAAGATAAATGAAGATAAAGAAAAAGAATTAAAAGACAAAAATAATTTAGAAGAATTTTGCGAGTTTAGCATAAAGCTAATTGATGAGCTAAAGGCTTATAAATTACTAGATTTAAAAGCTTAATTAATTCTTTAAGTTAAAGGAGAAATAATGCTAAAAATAGATGGATTTTATGTAGATTTAAGCTCTTTTATAAATACAAGTGTTAGTAAAAAAGCTG
>NZ_JACGAY010000057.1:0-688 GCF_020137705.1 Campylobacter sp. RM9333 | reverse complement strand
TAACCCCCCCCCAACCACTCTAAACAACATAAACAATACTTTAAATTAAAAACTAAAAAGCAATTAAAATCTCATTCTAAAACAACCTTCACTAACTACTAAAAACAATTAAAAACACACACCATAATAAAATAATCTAAAACATAATCACTAAACATAAAAAGCTATTTTTATTAAAAGAATTTAAAACTTATAAATACTTTATAAAAACATTAATTATATTAACTCTTAAAAATACAACTAATATTTTATTTAATAGTAAAAACATAATTATCACTTATAATTTAAATTACTTATTACTATAAGAGTTATTTTAAAAAGATAATATATATGCTATCAAATATCACACCACTTTAATAAGTATTATAATTTATATAAAAATAGCTTTAAACATAACTACAAGCTAAATAAGTAAAAATAAGTATTTTTAAATAAATTCAAATATCATTAAAAATATAAATATTATTTATAAGTTTTAATCTAAAATAAATACACAAGTAAAACCTAAAATAATACTAAAAACTACATATATTAAAAAGATTTAAAAAAATAATTTAAAAGATAGATAAAAAGAATAAAAATGGTGGGCCTAACAAGACTTGAACTTGTGACCTCACCCTTATCAGGGGTGCACTCTAACCAGCTGAGCTATAGGCCCTTAAGAAGTAGAATTATTGTTATCTTATTT
>NZ_JACGAY010000056.1:0-716 GCF_020137705.1 Campylobacter sp. RM9333 | reverse complement strand
ATTGTTATTAAGTGTAATAACTCTAACCTATGCAAGCGTAGGTAAAATATCAGCCATTAGAGGTGATGCAGTAGTTATCTCAAAAGGTAATGAAATAAAAGCTTTATTAAATCAAGAACTTGATGAAAGCGATATTATAAAAACGGGAAACAATGCAAGATTACAAATAATCTTTAATGACAACACCGTTACTACTCTAGGTAAAAACACAAGCTTAGAAATAAAACAATTCTTATTAGATGGAAAAAACTCTAAAGTAAATCTTGAAGTAAGTGAAGGAAGCTTTAAGGTAATTACAGGAGAAATCTCAAAATTAGCAAGAAAGAATTTCTCTTTAAAAGCTCATACAGCAACAATTGGTATTAGAGGAACAGTGTTTGTAGGAGAAGTTGGACTTAATATAAACAAATTAGCTTGTTTACAAGGTGCAATAGATGTTAGATTAGGTAATAAAACTTCTTTAATTGATTCAGGAAAACAAATAAGCTTTTCAAATACTAAGGTAATTAAAGTTGAACCTTTAAAAGTAAATGATTTTTCTTTAACCAAAGCAAATATTAATGAAGATAATAAACCAGAAAAAATACAAGAAAAACAAGAAGATAAACAAAGCACTACAAATACTAATAAAGTAACAAGTATTACTTTAAGTAGTGATATTAAAGCTGAAAACACTAATTCAAATTCTAAAAATACTTTACAAACTAGTGAGCAAA
>NZ_JACGAY010000055.1:0-720 GCF_020137705.1 Campylobacter sp. RM9333 | reverse complement strand
CCTTAAAACTTTTTCAATTCATAAATATTACAAATTCTAATTTCACTCTCATTATTATTTATAACTAGCAATTCATTTGCTAGTTATAAATAATAGTCTCAAGAGTGGCTAAAACCAAAGAATTTGAAACAGGAATTTCAATTTTTTAACCCAAAAACTAAAGCAAATTCCTATCTCAAATTTTTTTGAAATTCCTATCTCAAATTCCAAAACCCTAAAAACAAAACTTAATCAGTGGAATCACAAATAATTTTGTGAGTTAAACGAGCAAAATTACAATTAAATTACGGAAAACTGCCGTTAAAAATCCATCAAGCTACGAAGCGTTATCAAAGCAGGTTATGGATTTTAGGCAGTTTTTCCCTACAGAGCGTGGTCTGTGATGGGAAGGGGTTTAAGGGGAAGGCAAGGTTTGACTTTACAATTTAAGTCTTCTTCCCTTCCCCTTGAAAGATTTTAAATTTAAAGAAATATTTTTATTATAAAAAATCTTAAAAAATAAAACAAAAAAATAAAAAGAGAAAAGAATTTAGATTAGGAATTTACTTTGGTTTTTGGATTTAAAAAATTAAAATTCTTTTTTTTAAATTCTTTTTTTTCAGTGTGTTTTAGCCACTCTTGAGACTATTATTTATAACTAGCAAATGAATTGCTAGTTATAAATAATAATAAGAGTGAAATTAGAATTTGTAATATTTATGAATTGAAAAAGTTTTAAGA
>NZ_JACGAY010000054.1:0-793 GCF_020137705.1 Campylobacter sp. RM9333 | reverse complement strand
TTGTTATAAGCGTAAATGCACAGTAGATTGTGAAGAGATATCAATAAATAATTTTTGGCAAGATTTTTTTAGATACAAATATATAAAAATTAAGCCAAAAATTATAGATGCTAAGCCTTACGCAAGCCAAGAAGTAAAGGACACTCTTAAATACTGCTGGGATTTAGGGCTTGATAGAAAAGTTTATAAAGATATAGGGCGTGATAATATCTATGGTGTTGATAATGATGTGAGTTATTCTTTTTATGAAGTTGATAAAAATGGAGAGCTCTATTTTGCAAGTAAAATTAAGGGTAAAAAATACATAAAAAAACACAAAAATATAACTATTGGCGATGTAGTTTTAGATGATAAAAATTACTTAGCTTTATTAGGTGAAATTGGAAATATTTTGTTTATAGAAAAAGATTTTTGCAATCATCCTATTAAAAATAAAAATCTGTTAGATGTCATAAAAAAATCTAATAGAATAAAAATATCAACAGATTTTCATGAGCTTACACAAAGAATTTTTACGATAAATTACAAAGAAAGAGATTATTTTTTGGTTTATAAGATTTACTATTATAATACATATCCAACATATGAAATTTATATACATAGTATTGCAAATATTGTATCTAACGCATATTATCTTTACACAAGGGCATACCCTTATACATTTACTGAATTAGAATCTTTACATTGTGAAACAAATTTAAAAAAGGAGAAAAAATGAGTTGAAATAATCTGTATTAAAATTTTACAAATATTCAACTTATAAAACTCCTAATAAAGGCAAATGTTAAACAAT
>NZ_JACGAY010000053.1:0-840 GCF_020137705.1 Campylobacter sp. RM9333 | reverse complement strand
TCAAGTAGAACTGATGCTGATAAGCATGTGTTGTATGCAACAAGCGATAAACATGAAGGCCAAGTAGCTGTAGATTTGAAAGTAGCAGATACTTGGAAAGCTGGAGCTGCTGGTAAGAATTCTTTACTTGATTCTAAAAATACATTTGAAGATGTTCAAGCAGCTCACTACGAACAAGATGCAAGAATTGCTCAGTTAGCAAAAACACAAGGCATTGCTGCAATTCAAGCAAATGGAACAATAAAGCTTGATAAGATTCAAGCTGCAGCTACAGGAGCATTAAACCTAGATGCTAACACAGCAGGTAATAATGGCATAAAAAAAGATGCTTCTGATGCTTTAGCTCATATTTTAACTTTAACTGCAGCAGATTTAAATACAGCAAATTCAGCTATAGATGATGCTATTACTAAATTAAATAAAGTAGTAGAAGCAGGTAAAGGTAAAACTATGGATACTACTGAAGCTCAAGATGCTATGGCTTCTCATGCTATGATAAAACACTTAGAAGGTATAAAAGAAGGTATTAACGAAAAAGATAGAAATGGTCTTAAAGATATAATAGGTCTTACAGATGATACTAAGACTAACTTTGGAAGATTAAGTTTATCATCAACTAATGGTAAAGACATAGTTGTAGAAGCTACTAGAGATTATGTAGATAAAGATGGTAAGCTTCAATCAATGAATGTTACTAGCTCAATAGGCTATGATAAAAATGTTTCTGAAAAAACAGTTAGCTTAAGAGAAACTAATGCTACTATAGATAGAGAAACAGCAGATGCAATGGGCTTTAATGCTAATGATTGGCAAGCAACTGATGCAGGAGATAATAAGAAT
>NZ_JACGAY010000052.1:0-957 GCF_020137705.1 Campylobacter sp. RM9333 | reverse complement strand
ATTAGGAACTAGCATACTAATTCCTAATAATAAGTTTATTCTTAAGCTAATAAATCAAGTTCTAAATTCATTTAGCTTTTTGTTTAGTTGTTCTGTCATCTCACTTAGATGATTTGCTGCTCCTGCTATTTCTTCTACACTTCTTGCGTTTTCATTAGTGATAGTATTCATATTATTTACTCCACTTAATATCTCGCTCATATCTTTACTTGTGTTTATATAATCATTTACAGTTGCTTCACTAATTTTTACAGCTTCACTCATTACTTTACCCATTTCATTAATTGTATCTTGGGTATTACTTGCTACTTGAGTTAATTTACTAATCTCTGCTGAATTAGTGCTCATTTGCTCACTTGCATCTTTAATACCTTGAACTATAACGCTTATTGTTGCATTTATTTCACTAAGGCTTTTTTGAGTTCTTTCTGCTAGGCTTCTTACTTCATCAGCTACTACGGCAAATCCTCTACCATGCTCTCCTGCTCTTGCAGCTTCTATTGCAGCATTTAATGCAAGTAAGTTAGTCTGGTCTGCTACATCATTAATTATTTCTAAAATAGATTTAACATTATCAGCATCACGGCTTAATTGCTCAATCTTACTAGCTAAAGCACTTTCTATATCAGCACTATGATTTATTTGATTAGTTAATGAATTAATAGCATCGTTTGCTGATTTTATAAACTTACTTGCATTACTTAATTCATCTTTACCTTTAGCTGCACCAATTACGCCTTTATCAAGGTTATCTTTAGTATTAGTTCCTTTATTAGCTACTTCTGTAACTATTACGCTACCTTCTTCTGCACGCTTACCTGTTTGAAGACTTGTGTGGCTTAATTCATTTGCTATTGAAGCGTTTTCATTTGAGATATCTTTTGCTTGTGCTATTAGAATTCTTACTTTTTCTAAGAATATATTAATAGCTTTACAAGCTTGAGCTATTTCATCATT
>NZ_JACGAY010000051.1:0-996 GCF_020137705.1 Campylobacter sp. RM9333 | reverse complement strand
TTTCTGGCTGAATAGTAATATGATGTATATTAAACTCATTCTTAAGTAAAGCATTAAGCTTTTGTAAAACACTTTTAAACTCATTTAAATCATCTAAGATTATATGAGCTGTTAGTATATGATAATCTTGAGAGATTGAATGAATGTGTATATCGTGAATATCTTTTATATTTAAATCTTGCTTTAATATAAATTCTTTTACTTCACTAATCTCAATGAATGAACTCTCAAGTAAAATATCTAAGCTTTGTTTAAATAATGATATAGACCACTTAGCAATTACTAAAGCTATTATTAAAGCTAGTATTGAATCAATAAAATAAAAATCAGTATAATAAACAATAATCCCACCAATAATAATTGCAACAGAACTAAGCAAATCACTTAGCATATGAATTAGACTTGATTTAATATTTAAATTACTTGTATCGGCTTTCATTAATAATAAAGCACTAATTATATTTGCTACAAGTCCAAAGCAAGATACTATAAGCATAGTCTTTATATCTATTTTACTTGGGTTTAATAGTTTTTCAATAGCTTCATAGATAATAAATATAGTAAATATAGCTATCATAATAGCATTTATAAAAGCAGCTATTATTTCACTTCTATAATATCCATAAGTTTTTTTACTATCTTGTTTATTAATAAATATTAGTGCAATAAAACTTATTATCAATGCAAAAGCGTGTGTTATCATATGAAGTGCATCACTAATTAATGCTAAAGAATTAGCTAAATACCCATAAATTAATTCAGCAAACATTACTACAAAAGTTACTATAAAGCTTAATAATAATGCTTTTTTATTCTTAGTAAAATCATAAGAATGAGTATGAGAATGGTCGTGGTGTTCGTGGGAGTGATTAGAATTATTATGGGAGTGGTTATGGTGTGAGTGATTACAAGAATGATTGTTTGAATGTTGTTTTATTGGTTTATGAATTAAGTCTTGATAGGTGCAAGTCATTGTTTTTCCTTTAAATTTAGTTT
>NZ_JACGAY010000050.1:0-1105 GCF_020137705.1 Campylobacter sp. RM9333 | reverse complement strand
AGTTTCGCGGCTGATGGAGCGGCTTTTACTAAGACTACTTCTGAAGCAAAAGCGGATAAGCATGTGTTATATACTAGTAATGCAGCAGATACTAATGGTGCTAATGGTCAAGTAGTAGTTGATTTAGCTAAAGGAGATGCATGGGGTGGTGGTAGTACTGACCTTGATACTGCTCCTACAGGTGCTGCAAACTCTATTTTAAATAGCAAAAATACATTTGAAGATATTCAAGCAGCTCATTATGAAATGGATGCGAGAATTGCAGGAGATGGATATTCTAAAGCAAAAGATACTGCAATTCAAACAGCAATTAAAAATGGGACTGAATTAGATTTTACCGGTGTACACGCAGCAATTCAAGGTGCTTTACATTTAGGATTAGTACCTGGCAATAATACCAATGCAACTACAGGTAATCCAAATGATCCAGCTGCTTTAACTACTCAGTATCAGCAAGATTTAAAGGCAGCAAACGATGCTGTTAAAGCAGTATTAGATAACAATAATGGTAAACATGCAACTTTAAGCGATGCTAATAAAGCAATTGATACAGCAATAAAAGCTTTAGATAAAATAGTTGATGCAGCTAAAGGTAAAACTATGGCTACAAACGAAGGTGAGAATGGAATTGTTGCCCATGCAGCTATACAATTCCTAAAAGGTTTTAAAGAAGGTTTAAATGAAGCTAATAGAGAAGGTTTAAGTAGCATTATTGGTCTTACAGATGATACTAAGACTAACTTCGGAAGATTAAGTTTTTCATCAACTAATGGTAAAGACATAGTTGTAGAAGCTACTAGAGATTATGTTGGGGCTGATAATAAATTACATAGTATGGATATCACAAGTGCAATAGGCTATGATAAAAATGTTTCTGAAAAAACAGTTAGCTTAAGAGAAACTAATGCTACTATAGATAGAGAAACAGCAGATGCAATGGGCTTTAATGCTAATGATTGGCAAGCAACTGATGCAGGAGATAATAAGAATGGTTATGCTGCAGGTGTAATGACACTAAAAGGCGCACAAGCTATGATGAATATTGCTGAATCAGCTCAAAAAGCTCTTGAAGCAATCAGAAGCGACCTTGGTTCTGTTCAAAACC
>NZ_JACGAY010000049.1:0-1331 GCF_020137705.1 Campylobacter sp. RM9333 | reverse complement strand
CAAAATTGGAGAGTTTGTTGAATATAGCTATTATAGGAACTGGTTATGTAGGATTACCTAGCGGTATTGGGTTTGCTAAACTAGGCCACAATGTTACTTGTGTAGATATTAATAAAAGTAAAATTCATTCTTTACAAAATGGTATTTTGCCAATATATGAAAATAATATTGAGCAATTATTTTTAGAAGTAGTTAATGAAAATCTCACTTTCACCACATCTTATTCTTGTATAAATGAAGCTGATATTGTTATATTAGCTGTTGGAACTCCACAATCAAATAATAGTGAGAAAGCTGATTTAAAATATATATTTGAAGCGATAAATGAAATTTGTAAAAATTTAAGAGATAAAAATAAATATTTTATTTTAGCAACCAAATCAACTGTTCCGGTTGGTACTGGAGATAAAATAGAACAAATAGTGCACAAAATAAATCCTAATATTGACGTAGTATCTTTACCTGAATTTTTGAGAGAAGGGTATGCTTTAGAAGATTTTTATAATCCAGATAGGGTTATAATAGGAAGTAATTCTGATAAGGCAAGTAAAGCAATAAAAGAATTGTATTCGCATATTGATAGTGATAAAATTTTAATTACAACTAGAAAATCGGCTGAACTTATAAAATATGCTTCTAATTCTTTTTTAGCAATGAAAATACATTTTATAAATGAAATAGCTGATTTTTGTGAAAAAAGCGGGGCAAATATAGGTGATGTTGCACTTGGAATTGGACTTGATAGTAGGATTGGTAATAAATTTTTAAACGTTGGACCTGGATTTGGTGGGAGTTGTTTTCCTAAAGATACTTTAGCAATGCTTGGAATGGCTAAGGAGCTTGGGGTAGGAGTATCTTTAATAGAAACTACCATTAAGGGTAATAATGATAGATTTAAAAAAATTGCAAATAACATTAAGGATATGTTAAAAGATATTGATAATCCAAAAATAGGTATTTTAGGACTTGCTTTTAAAAATGGCACTGATGATTGTAGACAAAGTCCAGCGATTGAAATTATAAAAGAATTTATTAAAAATTATCACAATATAAATGTTTATGATCCGAGGGCTATAAATAATGCTAAAGGTATTTTAAATGATAACGTTAATTATACAAATTCAATTTATGAATGTGCCAATGAATGTGATTTATTAGTAATTTTGACAGAATGGGATGAATTTAAGGATATTGATTTTTTAAAGCTTAAAGATTGTATAAAGGTTAAAAAAATCTATGATACTAGAAATATAATAAATTTCAATGAAGCTAAAAAATATGGTTTTGACGTGATAAATATTGGGGTTAAGAATTGAGCCAAACAGTTATCG
>NZ_JACGAY010000048.1:0-1416 GCF_020137705.1 Campylobacter sp. RM9333 | reverse complement strand
TAACAAGTCCGCAACGAGCTACTTTCCCCATGCCAGTAAGGCGTAGTATCATCACCCACAATGTGCTTAGCTTCTTGGTTCGGGATGGGACAAGGCGTTACCACATTTGTATAATCACGGACATTGTTATTTAAATCTATTAGTATTTAATAAACTTAAATAACAATGTTAAAAGCAAGTAATTTAAACTCTTAAACTTACTAAAGTAATAAACCTTAGCAAGGAAGTAATGCTTATTTAAAGTAAGCGGACGGTCTATTAGTATTGGTCAGCTAAATGGCTTTCACCACTTACACACCCAACCTATCAAGCAGCTAGTCTTGCTGCGACCTTAAGAGAAGATTCATCTTAGAGTTGGCTTCGAGCTTAGATGCTTTCAGCTCTTATCACATCCGAACTTAGCTACGCTGCGATGCTCTTGGCAGAACAACAGCTACACCAGTGGTTCGTTCAACCCGGTCCTCTCGTACTAGGGTCAAATCTCTTCAATCTTCTTACGCCCACGGCAGATAGGGACCGAACTGTCTCACGACGTTCTGAACCCAGCTCGCGTACCGCTTTAAATGGCGAACAGCCATACCCTTGGGACCTGCTCCAGCCCCAGGATGCGATGAGCCGACATCGAGGTGCCAAACCTCCCCGTCGATGTGAGCTCTTGGGGGAGATCAGCCTGTTATCCCCGGGGTACCTTTTATCCTTTGAGCGATGGCCCTTCCACACAGAACCACCGGATCACTAAGACCGACTTTCGTCTCTGCTTGACGTGTTTGTCTTGCAGTTAAGCTGGTTTATGCCTTTATACTCTACAAACGATTTCCAACCGTTTTGAACCAACCTTTGTAAGCCTCCGTTATTTTTTGGGAGGCGACCGCCCCAGTCAAACTACCCACCAGACATTGTCCTACGTGAGGATAACTCACGCTAGTTAGCTACCCGAATAAGAAAGAGTGGTATCTCAACGATGGCTCATTATAAACTGGCGTCTATAACTCAAAGCCTCCCACCTATCCTGCACATTCTTATCCAAGTAGCAGTGTCAAGCTGTAGTAAAGGTCCACGGGGTCTTTCCGTCTTGCCGCGGGTAGGAGGAATTTTCACCTCCACTACAATTTCACTGGATCCCTCTTTGAGACAGCTCCCATCTCGTTACGCCATTCATGCAGGTCGGTATTTAACCGACAAGGAATTTCGCTACCTTAGGACCGTTATAGTTACGGCCGCCGTTTACTCGGGCTTCGATCAAGAGCTTCGCATTGCTGCTGACCCCATCAATTAACCTTCGAGCACCGGGCAGGCGTCACACCCTATACATCCACTTACGTGTTAGCAGAGTGCTGTGTTTTTGGTAAACAGTCGGGAGGGACTCTTTGTTGTAAGTTTCCTTGCTTTCGAAGTCAAATTCTAATACAAGGCTAA
>NZ_JACGAY010000047.1:0-1479 GCF_020137705.1 Campylobacter sp. RM9333 | reverse complement strand
GCCGCCACGTTTGTGTTAATTCTGAATCCCATAATTTTCTCCTTAAAAAAATAATTGTCTTGATTTCCTTATCAAGTTACAACTATATCGGTGTGCTAAAAAATAACTTTAGGGGTGATATGAAAAAATTTTTAAAAATGTGATTGTGATGTGGGGATAGGTGGCTTTTTGTGATTTTTTCTGTTAGGAAAAAATCGTAAAAAGCCTTGTGTTAGCTCGTTTTTAAACGAGCTAACCGAAATGAATAGGATTTTAGAGTGTGAAATTTCACGGAATTTGAAATTAGAATTAGGATTTTGTGAAAAACTTGTGAAAATGTGAAATATTTGTGAAAAGTTTTGATGAAAGACCCGCAAAAGCGGGGGGCGACCCATCCGCCCCTAAGATGTGATGAGATGTTATACAAAATTGATTAATATTTTTAAAAGCTTGCTTATATTTTTATAATATATTGATTGTCGTTTAAACCCATTGATTTTAGATTTATATTTGGATATTTATTTAGTAATGTATTTAAGTCATTATAAAAGGTGTTTTTAGGATTTATAGTTTGTAGTAAATAAATTATTACATTTAAAAATGCAAAAATTTTTTGATTATTTAAATCTTTATTTTGAAAAAAGTCATTTTTGCTAGGAATTTTTAAGACTACGGCTAGAGTTTTATTCCATAATCTTGAATGATGTGCGCAAATATTTCTTACAAGCGTTGCTATATGTAACCAATTTACCAAAATGGATTTATTTATATTAAAAATATCAGAAATTTTCTTTTGCTCGTTTGTCTGCAATAATGCGTAAAAGTTAGATAAAGTGCCAAACGACATTACTTCTACAATTGCCCATAATGGTATTTCATTATAATTATCTAAAAAATGCTTTATAAAGCTTTCGTTAGAGCGTTTTACTTCCTTAAATATCGTATCTATAAGGCTTTTGTGTGTTTTAATGTTTTTATGATTTTGTGTAAAATTTAACTCACATAAATATCCTGTAGCACCAAAGGATAATGTATGGTAGTATGCAATTTGTGTTCTAAAATATAGCTCAATTGTCTGCAAAGCATTAGAAACTAGAGCTTTTAGCTCCATATCAAAATCATACAAATAAATAATATCCGTGAAATTAGTATTTTTAATAAAATTCTTATTATCATCATAAAAAGGTAAAAAATATGCACTTAATCTGTAATAATTTAAATTTCTTAATTTTTCTAAAGCAAAATCTTCATTTAAAATAGTTAAATTTTTAGATCTTAACAATTCTAATTGTTCTTGCCAAGTTCTGTGGGGTTTATTATATGTTTTTTTATCCATAATCAGCTTTCAAATGTCCCTAAGGGTTGCGCATTGTTAAGAGGCTCTTAGGGAACTGTCGGAAATATATTAACATTTTTTATTCTAATAAGTCAACAAAAATGCTGAAAAATAAAATAAAAATATTAATTTTTTACTTAAACAATCTTCTCAAACCCCCACTA
>NZ_JACGAY010000046.1:0-1573 GCF_020137705.1 Campylobacter sp. RM9333 | reverse complement strand
TATAAATCAATCTTTTTAGCTTCAAATTTATTTTTTAATGTTACATAAGCTAAAGAATAATCAATAAAGCTTCCATTATAAAAATTAGTAGAAGCATAAGCTCCAAATGACCTTACATTAGTAGAAGAGCTTAAGGCTTTATTTATTTCTAATCTTGAAATATTTGCAAATACTCCATAAGTTAGATTAAATCTATCTAAGCTTATATTCTTATCTATACCAACGCTTGTGCCTTTGTTTCTTAAATCATTATAATTAGTCTTTAAATAATTATATGAATTATTCACCCAAAAGCCGTGATTTTTAATATCATCTCTTAGATAAGTAAATCTATCATTTAAAATATCTGCTTGATTTTTTGCTACATAATAAGGTGTATTAATTATGCTTTTTAATTCAGCTTTTGTATTATCGTCTAATAATTCACTCATAAAATAATCTTTATAGTTTTTATTAATTAATTCTGTTGTAGTGTAATTAACATTGCCTTTACCATCAATTATTGCTTGGATTTCATCTTTGCTTAATTCTTTACCAGCTAAACCTACACTCCAAACTTCTTTAGTTCCATTCTCATCTTGCATAGTTGTATAATGAACTAGATTAGGTGATAATAATACACTTGAAATAGGTGTTGTATAAGTTATCTTAAAGAAGTCTTTATTAACTACTTTAGGTGTTGTAGCTATCATATCAGCTCTTGTAGAATTTGAATTAGTAGTATTTGAGTTGTTAGTATTATTAATAAT
This sequence comes from Campylobacter sp. RM9333, assembly GCF_020137705.1. Taxonomy (NCBI): domain Bacteria; kingdom Pseudomonadati; phylum Campylobacterota; class Epsilonproteobacteria; order Campylobacterales; family Campylobacteraceae; genus Campylobacter; species Campylobacter sp. RM9333. The sequence continues at coordinate 824 of NZ_JACGAY010000046.1, read as the reverse complement.
TGCAATAGGAACATAGCCATTAATTAATAAGCCTAAGTTTGTATTAGAAATATTAATTATATTATTAAAGCCACTTGCACCATATCTTGCAATGATTGCTCCACTAAAGTGATTATATAAAGAAGTGTTATATCCACCACCTGTTATATAAAATGTAGAATTAGTAGCGTTTAGATTATTTACTGCTAATTGCCCTACTATTTTTGAATTAGTTGTAGTTAAGGTATTAGCTCTAATACCACCTTTAATAGCTGATTTTTCTATAGTGTAATCTCCACTTGTTATTTCTGCTTTATCATATACACTACTAGCATTATCATCTTTACCTTTTAAAAATACTTTAGTATCTTTAGAGCCTTCATTAGTATTATTTAAGAATACATTTGAGTTTGTAATCTCTCCTTTGTTTGCACTAATAGAAGTTGTTTTTAAATCTATATTTTTAATTACTAGCTTATCATCTACTTTTATTGTTTGAGCTTTGATTTCATCGGTTGTTTTTATATCATCGTTTATAAAATCAATATTATTAGCATTAATATCTTTAAAGTTGTTATTAGTAGTAGCACTAAGTTTACCATTATTTACTGATACATTGCCTAAAAAGGTATTATTATCAGCTTTTACTTCGGTATTTGTATTTGTAATAATTACATCGCCTTTAAAGGTATTATTAGTTCCACTTATTTGACCTATATTCACATTACCTTTAAAGGTATTATTAGTTCCACTTACTTCTCCCATACTTACATTATCTTCATAAAAAGCTCCATCAGTTTTTAAAATACCACTACCTGTTACTTTTTCTGATACCTTTGAGCCTT
>NZ_JACGAY010000045.1:0-1595 GCF_020137705.1 Campylobacter sp. RM9333 | reverse complement strand
TGAATATTGCAAGCGATATTAAAGAAGAAGTAACTGAAATCATTGCAAAAAATGATAATTCTTTAAATACAGATAATGTGCCAGAAATTGCTCCAAATAAACCTAGTGATGATTTAGTTATTCCAAGTAATCCAAATACGACACCAGATACGCCAAGTAATCCTGATAATAATACAAGCACACCAGAAAATAAGCCAAATGATAATAATGTGGCAATACCTGATGTGCCAGTGATTAAAGATGAAAAAGAATGGACTAAATTAGAACCTTCTATACCTAATAAATACTTTGCTAATAACAATGTAAATAGTTATTATTACTATTCAGAAGATTTAAATTCTAAAAGTGCAGCAAGTCTTAATTTAGGAACTATGACACTTGATTTATATGGTAGAAAATTAGAAAACGATAAGAGTGTTAAATCTTTTGATTATTATACTTTAGATGGTAAAAAGAATACTCTTACTAGCAATAGCTACAATGTTTCTGATTTAGGAACTAAAGAAATCAAAACTCAAAATTATAACTTGCAAAATACTAGTCTTAATACGCCTAATGCTGAAAAGAATTTAGAATATTCATCAGATTATGCTAGTTTTAGTGCAAATAAAAATGAATTAAAAGCTCAATTAGTTGGTATTAATTATGATTTAAGCAAATCAGATTTATCTCATTTTACAACTTTAAAAGATGATTGGAATAGTTTTAAAAGTGATATAGAAAAAAATAATCAAACAGCTATTAATTATTACTCAAATACAAATTCTGCCGCTGAACTTGATTTATCAAGAGGACTTTTAACTTATTATTCAAAAGAGCAAACTAAAAAAGATGGTAGGGATAGTGCTTATAATTTAAGATATTTTGTTATGAACCATAATTATTTACAAATGCGTGAATATGATATAGAAGATTTAGAATACAACGGCTATACAATGAATTTTAAAGATTCTTCTGTTGTAGATTCAACTTCGGATCATTATAGAACTACTGCTTATGTTAATAAAGAACAAATTGAATACACTGCAAAAAATGGTAGTTTGGATTTAAATATTTTAAGTATTAAAGAAAATTTAAAAGGCACCAATTCTTCAAATTATAGAAAGCAATTAGCTGATTGGGATAATGAGAAAACTAAATTTTTTACAGAATTTTATACAAACCCAGCTCAAGAATTTTATTATGCTGATACGAAAAATAATTATGTTAAGTTAAAGCCAAGTGATTCGTATTTTGCTAGTTATAGTAAGATTAATGATACTTCTGATGTTTTATTTGAATTACAGAATAGTAAATTACTAGGAGTGTATAATAAAAACAATGTAATAACTAGAATAAATCCTCAAGTAAATTCAACTATGGATATTGATAATTCTCAATATAAATTAAAAATTGATAGCAATGAACTTGATAAGACTTCTATTAAATTAGAAACGGAAGCAAGTAAGGCTAAATTACAAATAGAAAGCAAAATAGCAAATGAGGATTTAAAGATAAAAACAGATGAATTAAAAAAATCTTTAAATATTTCAGATATAAATAAAAAGATTAATGAGATTAAAAATAAGTAAGGAATATATATGAGAAAACTTGTA
>NZ_JACGAY010000044.1:0-1741 GCF_020137705.1 Campylobacter sp. RM9333 | reverse complement strand
GAGAGCGGCGGATTTAACAGGAACTGCTAGTGTAACATTTAAAAATGTTGATGGTATCAACGATGTAACAATAGAACCTGTAAAACTTACAAATGGTAAAGGCGATGTGAGTGCTAGCACAGGTCTTGGAGCGTTAGCAGAAGCAATCAACAAAGCTAGTGATAAGACAGGTATTAAAGCTAGTGTAACTGCTATTTCAACATTTGAGCAACCTATTAAAGCTGGTGAAACTACTTCAAATTTCTCAATTAATGGTGTAAAAATCGGAACAGTAAGCGTTCAAGAAAAAGACGCTAATGGTGCTTTAAGAGCTGCTATTAATGCTGTTAAAGATCAAACAGGGGTAGAAGCTTCTGTAGATACTAAAGGAAGACTTGTTTTAGCTAATAGAGATGGTAGAGGGATTAAGGTTGAGGATAATGTGAAAGTTCCTAACGGGGCTAATGATGTTCATTCTTTAGTAGTAAGAGATGCAGTAAATGGCAACAATAAAAAAGGTGTGGATTTAAGTACAGCAGATGCTTGGAATGCTAACGGGGCTAATGGTAGTATTTTAGTTGGAGAAAATAGTTTCGGAGATGTGAAAAACGCTCACGGAGTGCAAGATGCAGCTATTTATAACGATGGTTTAACTAAGACTAAACAAGCTACAGCAGCAAGTAATGCTTATAATGCTTTCCATACAGAAGAACAAAAAGCTTTAGAAAAGTTTAAATCAGAAGCAATAAGTGCTTTAGATAGTTTTATTGGAACAAATGCCGCAACAGGTCAAACAGCTACAAAAATTGGCGAAAATGCTAAAGCTGATAAATTAAAAGACTTAATAGCTAATTCAAAAGATATGAAAACCATAACAGATGCTATTAATACATTTAACGGTACAGCAGAAGCTACAGTTGATGACGCTGCAACAGCTTATCAAACAAGAATACAAAATGCTACACAAGCATATGCTACAACAGTTGAAGCAGCTGGTCAAAAAGCTCAAGGAGCATTAGCAGCATATACCAACAATGGTGATGTTCAAGCTTTAAATACTGCTTTAACTACCATGATTCAGGCAGCTACTACTGGAAAAACTGCAGCGGATATGAATGCAGTAAATACTCTTGGAACAGCTATGGGTGCATTTGAGACAGCAGCGAAACCTATTGGTGCAAAAGATGTAGATTTTGCTAATCTTGCAGCAGAAGAACAGGGTGCTTTAAGATTGACCGATGCATTTACTAATGGTGCTAATCCAACTACAGCTAAAGAGATTACTGATTTATTTGCTAGTTTAAAAAATCAAACAACTAAGGCTGATGCTAACGCTACTATAGATAAATTAACTAAAAAACTAGAAGAAGTAGTAAACGCGGCTGATGGTAAAGCAATGAGTACAGCAGAAGCTCAACAAGGTATGGTAGCTCACTCATATTTACAATTCTTCGCTGGTGTTAAAGCAGGTTTAAATGAGCCTAATAACGAAGGTCTTAGCTCAATTATAGGCTTAAATACAACTAACTCAACTAATATGGGAAGATTAAGCCTTGTTTCAAACAACGGAAGAGATATTCAAGTAGAAGTTAAAGACGCTAATGGCTTTACAAGTAATTCAGCTTTAGGATTTGATAAAAATGTTAGCGAAGCAACAGTGAGTTTAAGAGAAACTAATGCAACAATTAGTAGAGCTCAAGCTGACGCTATGGGATTTAACAATGAAGAATGGCAAGCTGGAGATAATGGGGACAATACTAAC
>NZ_JACGAY010000043.1:0-1780 GCF_020137705.1 Campylobacter sp. RM9333 | reverse complement strand
GTTATTTTAAATAGTTTTATTGTTAATTTTAAATATATCAATTATTTCAACGTCAATCTTTGATATCTAAACAAGTGATCAAGAGCCATTTAAAACTTTCTTATATATAAGTTTTAAATCATTCACTTCATTATTTTATTTATTTTTTAATTTTTCATAATTAAAAAATAATCATTTAAATTATGGAGAGTTTGATCCTGGCTCAGAGTGAACGCTGGCGGCGTGCCTAACACATGCAAGTCGAACGATGAAGTCTAGCTTGCTAGACGGATTAGTGGCGCACGGGTGAGTAATGTATAGCTAACTTGCCCCTTACAAGAGGACAACACTTAGAAATGAGTGCTAATACTCTATACTCCGCTCTAACATAAGTTAGGGTGGGAAAGTTTTTCGGTAAGGGATAGGGCTATATTGTATCAGCTAGTTGGTAAGGTAATGGCTTACCAAGGCTATGACGCATATCTGGTCTTAGAGGATGATCAGACACACTGGAACTGAGACACGGTCCAGACTCCTACGGGAGGCAGCAGTGGGGAATATTGCTCAATGGGGGAAACCCTGAAGCAGCAACGCCGCGTGGAGGATGACACTTTTCGGAGCGTAAACTCCTTTTTTACAAGAAGAATACTGACTGTATTGTAAGAATAAGCACCGGCTAACTCCGTGCCAGCAGCCGCGGTAATACGGAGGGTGCAAGCGTTACTCGGAATCACTGGGCGTAAAGGGCGCGTAGGCGGAGTAGTAAGTTGGATGTGAAATCTAATGGCTTAACCATTAAACTGCATTCAAAACTGCTATTCTAGAGTAAGGGAGAGGCAGATGGAATTAGTAGTGTAGGGGTAAAATCCGTAGATATTACTAAGAATGCCAATTGCGAAAGCGATCTGCTAGAACTTAACTGACGCTAAGGCGCGAAAGCGTGGGGAGCAAACAGGATTAGATACCCTGGTAGTCCACGCCCTAAACGATGTATGCTAGTTGTTGGAATGCTAGTCATTTCAGTAATGCACCTAACGGATTAAGCATACCGCCTGGGGAGTACGGTCGCAAGATTAAAACTCAAAGGAATAGACGGGGACCCGCACAAGCGGTGGAGCATGTGGTTTAATTCGAAGATACGCGAAGAACCTTACCTGGGCTTGATATCCTAAGAACCTTGTAGAGATACGAGGGTGCTAGCTTGCTAGAACTTAGAGACAGGTGCTGCACGGCTGTCGTCAGCTCGTGTCGTGAGATGTTGGGTTAAGTCCCGCAACGAGCGCAACCCACGTATTTAGTTGCTAACAGTTCGGCTGAGCACTCTAAATAGACTGCCTTCGCAAGGAGGAGGAAGGTGTGGACGACGTCAAGTCATCATGGCCCTTATGCCCAGGGCTACACACGTGCTACAATGGCATATACAATGAGAAGCAATACCGCGAGGTGGAGCAAATCTATAAAATATGTCTTAGTTCGGATTGTTCTCTGCAACTCGAGAGCATGAAGCCGGAATCGCTAGTAATCGTAAATCAGCTATGTTACGGTGAATACGTTCCCGGGTCTTGTACTCACCGCCCGTCACACCATGGGAGTTGATTGTGCTTTAAGTCGGAATACTAAACTAGTTACCGCCCACAGCAAAATCAGCGACTGGGGTGAAGTCGTAACAAGGTAACCGTAGGAGAACCTGCGGTTGGATCACCTCCTTTCTAGAGTACATACTCTTTAACTCACACTAAAGAGTAATAATAAATATTTCAAGAGCTCTTGAGAGCTTGTTTGGATATCAAAGGTTGAAATG
>NZ_JACGAY010000042.1:0-1988 GCF_020137705.1 Campylobacter sp. RM9333 | reverse complement strand
GAGTAATAAAATTTATTTCACGATAATAAATTTACAAAAATATAATATCTCTATTTTACAATAATGAAGATATTATAAAATTATTTTTTTATTATAATGATTGGGGAAGAAATGGAAAAGGAACTATTGGATAATGACTTTATAGTTAGCAAAACAGATATTAAAGGCAATATTACTTATGCTAATGAATCTTTTTTAAAAATTATAGGTTCAACAGAAAATGAAGTTTTAAATAAGCCACATAATGTTGTAAGACATAAAGATATGCCTAAGGCTGTTTTTAGATACTTGTGGCAACAATTAAAAGGAAGAAAAGAAGTTTATGCTTTCGTAAAAAACAGAACATTTGATGGTGGATATTACTGGGTATTTGCCAATATTAGCATATCTTATGATTTATCTGGTAATACGATAGGATATTATTCAGTTAGAAGAAAAATAGGTAAAAAAGCTAAAGAAGTTATTATTGCTTTATATGCTAAAATGCTTGAAGTTGAGAAAGCTCAAGGAGTTGATGCTTCTTGGAAAATTATAGAAGATATTTTGAAAAAAGAAAATAAAGGTTATAACGAATTTATGATAGGTATTCAGGGGCTAAAATGAGTATATTTAATAAAAATAATGATGAAGCATTAAATAAAATTATAGAAGTTTTAGAGCAAACTTCAAATGGATATTTAGAATCAAGAGTTACTGGTATAAAGGGCGAAAAATACACAATATTAGCAAATCATTTAAATAATTTGTTAGACCAAATAGAAGTGTGGCAAAGAGAAGTTGCTAGTTCTATTGAAGTTGCTTTTTCTGGTGCAACTTATAGAAATATTAATAGTGTAGGTTTAAAAGGTAGATTTAAAAGCACTGCTGATAATTTAGTAAGTGCTATTTTAGGAATTGCAAAAAGTATAGAAACTCAACGCTTAAATGAGCTTAGTATAAGAGTTCAACAAAACAATAATGATTCAGGTATAATTGATATTTTAACAAATGGCTTAAGCACAAATCAAACTAATTTAAATAGCATTTTAAATTCTTCAAAGCAAATTGCAGATGATTCGCATACTACTCAAACTATGGTAAAAGAATTGTCAAAAAGCTCAAATGAATTACAAAATTACATAGGTTTATTTACTGATTTAATCAATGGTCTAAATGAAAAAACAAATGAAATATCAAAAATTATTGAAATGGTAAAAGACATTACAGACCAAACTCAATTATTATCATTAAATGCTGCAATTGAAGCAGCAAGAGCAGGTGAGCATGGTCGTGGATTTGCGGTAGTTGCTGATGAAGTAAGAAAATTAGCAAATAATACAGAAGAAGCTACCAATACTATTAATTTGAATATAAATTCTTTAAAAGAAAGTGTTAAAAAGTGTTTAGAATATTCAAATCAAGTTTCAGAAATTAGCAATAAAAATCAAGAAAAAACAAATCAGTTTTTTGATACTTTAAGTTCTTATGAAAAATTATCTGAAAATAACTTTAATAATGCTCAAAATAGTGGTAGATTGCAAAATAATTTATTTATACAAATACATTTATTACTTTATAAAGATGATGCGATTAGGTGTTTGCTTAATAAGAATTTAAAACAAAATAAATCATTAGAAGAAAACATTGCAAAATCAATCAAAAAAGAGCAAGAAGGTATATTTAAAGATATCTTAGCTTTATATGAAGAGCTTTATAATTGTGAAGAATTAGACGAGCAAGTAAGACTTGTGAAAAGATTTGATGATTTAATCTTTAATATGTGTAAAAATTGCTAGTTTAGATAAGGAATTTAAAATCAATTTTTAAATTCCTTAAACCTTTAAATATATTCAATTTCGTTTTTAAAATAAATTATACTAAGAGTGATTTTGTATAAATCTAAAATCATTTCATTTCTTTTGACATTCTATAAATGAATGAAAATACTTCGGCAACAACCTTTTATATATTTAAAAACCTTTTAATAGTCCTTAAAGTTATTTTAAAAA
>NZ_JACGAY010000041.1:0-2125 GCF_020137705.1 Campylobacter sp. RM9333 | reverse complement strand
AAAACTTAAACAGAGCATTTAAGCTAAATGTTCTTTCTAGGTTTTATTTAATTTAATTCTATGTTTATATATAGTTTCTAACCTAGTGTTATTTTATTTATCAATGTTAAGAGTCACAAGCAAGTAATATAAAACAATTTCATAAGCTTGTTAAAGGTAGTTATACTTAATCTCTTTCTTATTACATATATTTAAGTATATATAAGAAAAAGTTTTTAAGCATCACAGCTTAGACGCTTTCCGTCTTGAAGATTAAGATTAATAATTACATAAAAACTTTAGCAAGGAAGTAATGCGTTTTAGTAATACTAAAAACAATAACAATAATGCATGCAAATATATTTCAATTAATACTATTAATTGTAAAAATATTAATAACATTATTAACAAAGGTAAGCTAATAAGAGCAAATGGTGGATGCCTTGGCAGACAAAGGCGATGAAGGACGTACTAGACTGCGATAAGCTACGAGGAGCCGTCAAGGGGCATTAATTCGTAGATTTCCGAATGGGGCAACCCAATACATAGAGATATGTATTACCATATATGGAGCGAACGTTGGGAATTGAAACATCTTAGTACCAACAGGAAAAGAAATCAATAGAGATTACGCTAGTAGCGGCGAGCGAAAGCGTAAGAGGGCAAACCACTAGTTTACTAGTGGGGTTGTAGGACTGCAACAAAGACTAAGCAAAGATAGTAGAACAAGTTGGAAAGCTTGAGCGTAGAGGGTGATACTCCCGTACATAAAATCTTTACTTTACTTAGCAGTATCCTGAGTAGGGCGAGACACGTGAAATCTTGTCTGAAGCTGGGTCGACCACGATCCAACCCTAAATACTAATGTCTGACCGATAGTGTACAAGTACCGTGAGGGAAAGGTGAAAAGAACTGAGGTGATCAGAGTGAAATAGAACCTGAAACCATTTGCTTACAATCATTCAGAGCCCTATGTAGCAATACAGGGTGATGGACTGCCTTTTGCATAATGAGCCTGCGAGTTGTGGTGTCTGGCAAGGTTAAGCTAACGTGAAGCCGTAGCGAAAGCGAGTCTTAATAGGGCGATAAGTCAGATGCTGCAGACCCGAAACGAAGTGATCTATCCATGAGCAGGTTGAAGCTAGTGTAAGAACTAGTGGAGGACCCAACCGACGGCCATTGAAACGGCTCCGGATGACTTGTGGATAGGGGTGAAAGGCCAATCAAACTTCGTGATAGCTGGTTCTCTCCGAAATATATTTAGGTATAGCGTTGTGTAGTAGCTATAAGGGGTAGAGCACTGAATGGGCTAGGGCATACACCAATGTACCAAACCCTATCAAACTCCGAATACTTATAGTGTAATCACAGCAGTCAGGCGGCGAGTGATAAAATCCGTCGTCGAGAGGGGAACAACCCAGACTACCAGCTAAGGTCCCTAAATCTTATTTGAGTGGAAAACGATGTGAAGTTACTTTAACAACCAGGAGGTTGGCTTAGAAGCAGCCATCCTTTAAAGAAAGCGTAATAGCTCACTGGTCTAGTGATTTTGCGCGGAAAATATAACGGGGCTAAAATAAGTACCGAAGCTGTAGACCCAAGCCTAGCTTGGGTGGTAGGAGAGCGTTCTATAGGCGTTGAAGATGTACCGGTAAGGAGCGTTGGAGCGTATAGAAGTGAGCATGCAGGCATGAGTAGCGATAATTAATGTGAGAATCATTAACGCCGTAAACCCAAGGTTTCCTACGCGATGCTCGTCATCGTAGGGTTAGTCGGGTCCTAAGCAAAGTCCGAAAGGGGTATGCGATGGAAAATTGGTTAATATTCCAATACCAACATTATTGTGCGATGGAAGGACGCTTAGGGCTAAGCAAGCTAGCGGATGGAAGTGCTAGTCTAAGGTAGTAGGTTGTTATACAGGCAAATCCGTATAACATTAGACCGAGAACTGAAAGGCTTTCTGAAGTCTTCGGATGGAAGGAAGAATTGCTGATGCCGTCGAGCCAAGAAAAGTTTCTAAGTTTAGATAATGTTGCCCGTACCGTAAACCGACACAGGTGGGTGGGATGAGTATTCTAAGGCGCGTGGAAGAACTCTCTTTAAGGAACTCTGCAAAATAGCACCGTATCTTCGGTATAAGGTGTGG
>NZ_JACGAY010000040.1:0-2314 GCF_020137705.1 Campylobacter sp. RM9333 | reverse complement strand
TAATTTGATTTTCTGACAAAGTCATTGATAAAAAATCACTCATTTATTACTTCCTTTTACATTAAAGATATTCTCAAATACTTCAAAAGCACCAAGGATAGTTCTATTCATATCATAATATTTATAAGCTCCTAGTCTTCCTAAAAAATAAATATTTTCTAATAATATAGCTTCTTGTAAGTATTTGTTATATAAAGCAGTATTTGAATTATTTAAAATTGGATAAATTCTTTCATTCTTTCCTATTTCAAATTCTTTAGGATATTCAAACGATAAAACTGTTTTATTAGATTGTTCTTTTAAAAAATATTTATACTCAGCTATTCTAGTAAAATCATAATTGTTAGGATAATTAACCACCGGAGCATTTTGAAATTTATCAATATCATAAGTTGTAATTTTAATATCTAGACTTCTATAAGGTAGTTTTCCAAATTTATATTCAAAAAATTCTTCAATAGCTCCAGTATAAAATATTCTATCAAAATGTTTTTCATTTATATCTTTATAGTCAGTGTTTAGTCTTATCTCTATATTTTTATGAGATAACATATTTTCAAACATCTTAGTATAACCATTAAGAGGTATACCTTGATATTTTTCTTGAAAATACCTATTATCTCTACCTATAAAAACCGGAACCGATCCAGTAACAGATGGGTCTAAATCTTCAGGCTTAAAGCCCCATTGTTTAATGGTATATTCCTTAAAAATTTTTTCATATATAAAATCTGCTAATAATTTTAAATCTTTATCATCTGTTTGTAGTAGCTCAAGTATCTTTATCTTTACGTTATATCCAAATTTTTCTATAAGTTTATTTTCTAATTTTTTTGCCAACTGCTCAGGAAATACAATATGCAACGAATTTAAGTTAAATGGAACTGGTACTTCATTGCCGTCTACTATGCCTAAAACATTATGCATAAAAGGCATCCATTCGGTATATTTTGATAAAAAATCCCAAACTTCTTTATTATTAGTTCTAAAAATATGAGGGCCGTACTTATGAACTGTAATGCCTGTATCTATATCTTTATAATCATAACAAGTACCTGCTATATGGTCTTTCCTATCTATAATAACAACATTTTCACCCAATTCGTTGGCTATTTTATTTGCCATTACAGCACCACTTAAACCACATCCTACTATTAAATTTAGTTTTTCTTTACTCATTTATATTCCTTTTATTTTTACCAATTCAACACTATTTTTTTTATTTTTTACATTTCTTATATTTACTTTAAAATCTTGTTTAACGTTTGTAATTCCTAATCTAAATTCCAATTTCAAAATATCACCATTTTTAACCTTTAATTTATATCTATAAGGAGAATTATCGGTTGTAATAACTGGAAGTATATTTATTATCTCATCGTTGATTTTTATTAAGTTATATCTTGTAGCTTTATAAAAGCCATTGTTCAAAATAGACCTAAAAGTTATATTAAATAACCCACTTTCTATAGCTTTTAGATATATCACACAATCACCACTACCTTCAATGCTTATGCCATTGCCTTTGTCATTAGAAAGTATCTTTGGATATGAATAATAAAAGTTATTAAATTTCGTTTGTTGTGGCTTGTAAGCTATTACAAAATCATTAAAATTTATCAAATCTCTATCATTAAAGCATCTATAAGATATAGTTTTTAGCTCATCAAAAACATCTTCACTTAGCTTATCTAAATTATTTATAAATTGTGATTTAATTTTCATAAAAATATATTTCAATATAATTTGTTTATGTTTTAAATCCACTTTTTCTATATTCTTAAACTGCCTTATTAAATCAACTAAATTATCAGCTCTAAGCTGCATTAAAGAATTAACATGATTTCTTCTATATATAATCAATTCTTTATTTGATATATAAAGACTATTGAGATTATTTATGCACTTTATGAAAAAACTAACATCATTAACACATTTAAGATTATCAAATTTTATATCAAATTTTTCTATAAAACTAGCTTTATATATACCACTCCAAGCACTATCAGGAAGATTTAAAAGTAAATCTATCTTAGGATTTTTTATGAGTTTATTAAAGTACTTTTTATCAAGTTTTGATATCAAAATATAATCATTTTGATAATATAAGTCATTATAATCATCATAAATTATATTTTTAAATTTAAACAATTCAACTTGATTTTTACAAGCTTCATTATAAAAATAATTAAGCTCACCACTCATGCAATCATCACTATCTAAAAAATGATAATACTCTCCACTAGCTACCATCATACCAGCATTTCTTGCAACTCCAGCATATAGATTTTCTTGAGCTAAAACTGTAATACGG
>NZ_JACGAY010000039.1:0-2419 GCF_020137705.1 Campylobacter sp. RM9333 | reverse complement strand
TTTAGCTTTATTGTTTTTATGAGTTTTTGTATTTTTACTTAGAGATTGTTTTTATTTTTTACCTTAATTCTAAAAGTTTTTTATATTTTTTATATTAAAATTCTTTTGATTAGATTGTTAAAAATTTATAAAAATATTAATTTTTATAATTACCCCCCCCCATTTTGTTAGCAATTGATTAACCTTTATATATTGATTTTTAACTATAATAAAGCATTTTTCATTTATTTTTTAGGGGAGAAAATGAATAGAACTATAAAATTATCTTTAATAACTTTTATATTAGTGGGGGGGGGTAATTTAGCTCTTGCTGATACTATTCCAAGCACTGCTATAAATTCTTTAGCGTATGCTAAAGATACTATTGATAAAGATACAACCATTGTAAGTGATAAATATAAAGTTCCAACTAAAATTACTCATACAAAAGGTAAAATTGATTTAGGAAATAGTTCTGAAAATATTATTAATAATATTGATATTAATACAAATTTTAAAGATGGACAAATTTGGACTAAAGGAAATTTAACTTTAAATAATGTAAATATTGCTAAAGTAAATATTGGCGATAATAGTGTTCATGGCTTGATTATTGATAATAATGCGAATGTAAAAATGGTAGGCGGAAGTCTAAAGAATATTGCTATTAATTTAAGTAGTGATAGAAATAGCGGCTCTCTTAGCCTTGATAAAGTAACTTTAGAAAATATTAAATATGGTTATAAGACAAATAAAAGTGCTGGTTTAATTATTTCAAATTCAACTATAAAAGATAGTGATTTTAACTATAAAACTACTTTTGTTAATTCTAAATTGCTTGGAAATATTAGTGGAAATATTGTTGTAGATAATTCTATAGTAGAAGCTACTTTAAATACGAATACTTTAGAAGTTATAAATGGCACTACAATTAGTTCTGATATTAGCAAGGTTAATAATTTTATTTTAGATAATTCTACTTTAACCACAGATTTAAATGCCAAAAATATTATCATTAAAAATGATGCAAAATACAATAATAAAAATATCACAGCAAGTGGCACATTGACTATTGAAAATCATCAAATTATAAATAACGATAAAGATAAAATAACATTAAAATCTAATGGAATTTCAACATATAAAGATAGTGTTATTAAAAATGCAGTTTTGGATTCAAATCTTAATAGGATTGATTTTTATAATACAAATAAATTAGATAATGTAAAAATATCTAATGATAATACTTGGGATGTTACAAAACATCATATTACGATTTGGGATAATACTAAGGTTACAATAAATGATAGTGAGATAATTAATTCGGCTATTACTCAAGCTTCTTCATTACATTATGATAGTGAAGTAATTATTAATAATACTAAATTAGTAGATACAGGAATTGGGGCTTTAAATAATAATGATTTATATAATAGAATTCCAAAATTAGAATTAAATAATGTAAATTATATAAATAATGTAGAAAATAGTGGGATTTTTGCAAAAGAAATTACTATAAATGGCGGATATATAAAAGCTAATAAATTATATGGAACTGATACTATTTTAATTCCAGGAAAAAATGATATTTCAACTCAAGATAATACTAAGGTTATTGTAAAAGATGGTGCTATTGTAGAGGCATTGGTTGATGGGGAAGAATTAGAGATATATAATTCAAAACTAACAGGAGATTCTCTTATTACCAACATAAAAACAGATAATAGTGAATTAATCGGCAAAATAGAAGCTACTAATAATATTGATATTAGCAATTCTAGTATCAAAGGTGATATAAAAGGTAGTGAATTAAAGCTTTTAAATTCTGATTTAAATTCAAATTTAATAGATATTGCAAATAATGTAATTATTGAAAATACTGAAGCAAAAACCATCACAGGAAATTTCAAAGTAGGCAACGACTTTAAATCAAGCAATACAATTATTCAAGGTAGTATTAATACTACAAATAATATGGAATTAAATAATTCTAATATTAAAGGCGATATAACTGCTAATAATTTAACTTTAAATAATTCTAGTATTACTAATAAAGCTGATGGTTCTACTAATACTATAAATGTTACAAACGATTTAACTATAAATAACGAAAGCCAAACTACTATTGATGGAAATTTTCAAGTAGGCAACGACTTTAAATCAAGTAATACAATCTTTAGCGGAGATATAACTGCAAATAAATTATTAAGCGATGAAAAAAGCACTTTTCAAGGTAATGTTAGTGCTGATAGCATAAATGCAGTTGGTTCTACATTTGAACAAACTCTAACTATTACAGGCGATAGTAAAAACAATGTCTTAGATAAAGCTACATTAGAGCAAGGCATAATAATTGATAGTAAAGATGCAAAAGTAAGTGTAATAAACGGCTCAGAAATCAAAGGAGAAATAAAAAACGAAGGCTTTATAAATGTAGAAG
>NZ_JACGAY010000038.1:0-2996 GCF_020137705.1 Campylobacter sp. RM9333 | reverse complement strand
GATAGAATTAAAAACCCAAGTGTTAGAAAAAGTGTTTTAGAAAAAGGATTTGAAAAAGCTCCTAAAAACTTAAGGGGTAAAGAAGAATTTGTTGAGATTACTTGGGAAAAAGCTTATGAATTAGTAGCTAATGAGCTTAAAAGAGTTTATGAAAAATATGGCTCTAATGCAGTTTTTGGCGGTAGTTATGGTTGGTATTGTGTTGGAAATATAAATAACCCACAAAGCTTACTTGGTAGAATGTTAGCAATTGCTGGTGGATATACCACAAGCACTCTTACATACTCAACTCATTGTATTCGTGCAATTACTCCTTATGTTAGTGGTGTTGATGAATCAAATGCTAAACAAACTTCTTGGGAAAATATATTAGAACATTCAAAAGTAGTTGTTTTATGGTCAGTTGATATAGCAAATACCAACCAAATAGGCTGGGGAGTTCCTATGCATGAAACTTATAGCTATTTAAAACAACTAAAAAAATTAAAAGATGAAGGTAAAATTAGAGTTATAAATATAGACCCTGTGGTAAATCATACAGCAAGATTTTTAGGTGCAGAACAAGTATTTATTAATCCTACAACCGATGTTGCCTTAGTAGAAGCAATGTGTTATCATCTAATTAAAAACAATCTTCACGATGAAAAATTCCTTAAAAAATACACGGTAGGATTTGCTAAATTAAAAGAAAGATTATTTGATGAGAATAATCCAAAAACTCCTGAATTAGCAGAAAAAATCACAGGTATAAAAGCAGAAAAAATAAAAGAATTAGCAGAACTTATGGCTAAAAATAGAACTATGATTATGGCAGGTTGGGGTTTCCAAAGAGCTCATCACGGAGAACAAGCTCACTGGGCTATGATAACTCTTGCATCTGTTTTAGGACAAATTGGACTTGATGGTGGTGGATATGGGTTTGCATATCATTATGCAGGTGGGTTACCAATTCCAGGCTCTCTAACTTTAAATGGTGCTGGAAGTGGAGCTACATTTGACACGAGCAAGGATTTTGCTGGATTTCCAGGAATTGGTGGTATAAGTGTTAGTCCATCAACTAAAGGAGAATGGAGCAATAGAGAAAACGAAGTAATTCCTGTTTCAAGAATAGTAGATATGCTTGAAAATCCTGGCAAAGAATATGATTTTAATGGAAAGAAAAAAGTATTTCCTAATATAAAATGTATCTATTGGGCTGGTGGTAATCCAATGCACCATCATCAAGATAGAAATAGACAATTAAAAGCATTTGCTAAGGTTGATAGTTTTATAGTTCAAGATTGTTTTTGGACTGCTAGTGCAAGATATGCTGATTTAGTTCTACCGGCTACTACTGAAATAGAAAGAAATGATATAACTAAATCTACAGATAATAGATACTTATTTGCAATTAAACAAGCCATACAACCACTTTACAATGCGAAAAATGACTATGATATTTGTTGTGGTATATTAAAGCATTTTGGAGATAACGCATTAAATGCCTTTACAGAAGGTCGCGATAGATGGGTTGGGTGCAATATTTTTATAATGAAGCTCGCGATAAAGCAAGTGCTACAGGCCTATCAATGCCAACCTTTGATGAGTTCTGGGCTAAAGGCTATGTAGAATTTAAAGCTCCTGAAGAAGCTAAGAATTTCGTAAAAATGAAAGATTTTAGAGATGACCCAATTACTAATAGATTAGGAACTCCAAGTGGTAAGATAGAAATATTTTCTAAAAAGATTGATAAGTTTGGCTATGATGATTGCAAAGGCTTAGTTCAATTTTATGAACCAGCTGAATATTTAGGCAATGCTAAAAAATATAAATTAAATCTAATCACTCCACATCCAAAGTATAGATTACACTCACAACTTAATAATACTTTTTTAAGAGATTTTGAAGAAGTAGAAGGAAAAGAAAGCTTATGGATGAATCCAATTGATGCAAAAGCTCGTGGTATTAAAAATGGAGATATAGTTCGTATATTTAATGATAGAGGGGAAATACTAGGTGGTGTTTTAGTAACTGAATATGTTAAACCTGGTGTAATTAGAATGCAAGAAGGCTCTTGGTATAATCCTAATAAAAAAGGCTTATGCTTACACGGAGATGTGAATGTGCTTATAGCTGATATTCCAAGTAGCAAACTTGCTTGTGGTAATCAAGCAACTGCTTTAGTAGAAATAGAAAAATATACTAAAGAAATTCCAGCACTTGATTTATTTAGACAACCAAAGTTTAAAGCATAAATTAAATAAAGCCTAAAAGTATATTTTAGGCTTTAAAAATACTTATTAAGATAAGTAATAAAAACAAATAATAATAAGTATAAAAACATTTATAAGGATAATAAAAAATGAAAAAACTAATATTATTAAGTTTAATTACAAGCTCATTATTAGCTAATAATTATGCTTTAGAAAACACTCCTTTAAGTATTAATAATAAAACAATAGGAACAATTATTATAGGAACTAAGTTTGATATAGTTAAAAATGATAATAATAAAAGTGAGATAAAACTTACAGGCTATCGTCCTAAAGGTGGAAAAGCTATTTATGATACTTTAGGTGTCTTATCAAATAGCGTAAATCTTGATGATGCTAATGCTGTTAAAGTAATAGGAACTAAAGTAGATGATTATGATAATACTTGGGAAGTAGTAGAGATAGTAGCTAGTGTTGATAATACTAAGATTACAAATAAAGATATTATAGAAGATGGTAAGGCATTATTTGAAGAAAGATGTGGTATATGCCATGCTTTACATGCTTATGATGAGTTTAGTAAAAATGTATGGCCAAGCACAATTAAATCTATGCAAGATAATGCAAGTTTAGATGAGAATGAATACTATCAAGTAGTAAAATACTTACAAAGAGTAGCTCCTGGTGATGATGAGTAAGTATGCTTTAAAAGTGTAAGTAAATACTAAAAAAGATTAAGGAATTTAAAAGTTTGTTTTTAAATTCCTTTTGAGTGTTTTTTAAATATCTTAGTGGTTTATTGGG
>NZ_JACGAY010000037.1:0-9688 GCF_020137705.1 Campylobacter sp. RM9333 | reverse complement strand
TAATAAATTTTTAGAAGTTAGCCAAAATGCAGTGCTTAGTAAAGAAGAGATGTTAAACTCAAGGCTAGGAGTAAGGCTTGATGGCGAGATAAATGAATATAATTTATTGCAAATTACTAGCGTAGAACTTAATGCTAAAGGAGATGATATTAGCGATGAAATGTATGAAGCTCATAATACTATTTCAAAGGATTTAAGTGATACTATTTTAAAGGATAAAAATAAAGATGGTTCATTAACACTAGATGAACTTATGTTAAATGAGAGTAAAGAAAAATATTTAGAAGAATTAGAAAATCTATATAAATACACTGAAAAAAATCAAATTGATAAAAAGCCTAAAATAGATTTAAAGCTAAAAGAATACGCTATTAATGAAGAAAACAATCACATAAGAAAACTAAAGCAAGATATAAAATTATTTAAAAACTCAAATTCTTTAAAAATAAATGAAGATAAAGAAAAAGAATTAAAAGACAAAAATAATTTAGAAGAATTTTGCGAGTTTAGTATAAAGCTAATTGATGAGCTAAAAGCTTATAAATTACTAGATTTAAAAGCTTAGAAATGTCTTTAAAATGCTAAAAACAATACTTTATATAATGATTTTTTTAATATTTTTTATTGTTGGTTTTTTAGTTTTTTTAAGTTACGGCAAAGCTGATAGTAATATCATAAATATTGTTAGCTTATCAATTGATAAAATAGAAGAAAAACTTATTAAAAATAATTATTGTAATTCTAAAGAAGATTGTATTAGTAGAACTTATATTTTATACGATTCGTCTTTTAATAATATTCATTTAAATATTTATAACAATGTAGATAGAACTACAAGCAATGAAATTTGTAATATGATGAAAAATATAAAAACACAAAATAAGCATATAGATTTTTATCTTGAGTTTTTTGAGTATTCTAAAGATGAGTATTATCAAGGATATAACAACAACAATCAAGCAATAAAACAAAAAGCATTTTATAAGTGTAAATATTAATAAGATTTAAAAGGAAAGGACTTTTTAAGCCATTTCCTTGATAATTTTAGAATTATTTATTTAAAAAAGTTTTTAAACTATTATATCTTTCACAACCCACATTAGATTGAGCATCACAAGCTTTTTTGTAATAACTTAAAGCTTTTTGTGGATTTGTTTCTAAACCATAATTTTTACCATCCTTTAAAACCAATCCATCTCCTGCTACAACGCAAAATTTGTTATGAGATGATTCGTTTTTTACTATTATATTTGGTAATTCGCATAATTTACTTATAGCTTTTTGAGCATCAATATAGGCTTCTTTAATATCAATTAATTGTTCTTTCACTAATTTTACATTAGCAATAGCTGTCATTAAACAACCACTAAAATTATCTTTAGCACATAAATCTTTTGAGTATTGATAACAAGCTTTCAAATCTTCTTTGCAGTATTCATCAAGCTCAAAAGCACAATTTGATTGGTCTTGATTTTTACAAGCTTTATCAATATTACTAATATCAACAGCAAATAAGCCTGAAATTAAAGCTAAACTTAATAATATCTTTTTCATAAACTCTCCTTAAAAATAATTTGAATTATATTGATTTATGAATTAATTTCTAATTAAATAATTACTATTGAATGAATTAAAATATTAAATATTTAAATCTACTTAATACTTATTATTTGTTTATTTAAATAAGGAACACATTTTGCTCTTGTTTAATTATTATAAATTAAAGGAGAGCAAATGTTAATAAATGATAGGATTGTTCTTAGTTCTTTTACTAAGACAAATAACTTAAATGATAATAAAAAAGCTTCATTTGAAGAAGCCTTACAAGCTCAAAGTAAAGCAGCAAGTAATATAAATGATGAGCTAATTAATAAGTGTATATCAAATGCTGAAGATGATTTTGCTTGGATGCACTATGGAAATTGTTTATTTTTTCCCACAGAATGGCATACTCCTAGAAAAGATAAAGAATTAGATAGCGAGTATTTAAATAGAATTCCTAAAGAAGATGTAGGGGTAATGATGTTTTTAGAAGCTTGTGGGATAGTTGAGACTAAAAAACTAGAATCAGTTAAAAATAATTTAGATTATGAAGGTTTAAAAGTAGCAGAAGAAATCATAGAGAACTATCAAATCACACCTGATTTGGAGTTAAAAATAATTGAATTTGCTAAAAAATCATCAAAAGAATTTATGAATAAATTTGATTTACCATCAGGTAGCGTAGGGCTTGACCACCCTAAATTACAAGCTATTTTTAAAAAACATGGAATTTCAATGGATGAATTTGTAGATAAAGAAAAATTAATGCAACAAAGCTTTAAATTTGATTTTGATAAAGAAAAAGATAAATTATTAGATGAATTAATGAAAATTAGTGATAACTCTAAGGCAAGATTAGGAATTAGCTAATTCCTAGTTAGCTTTAATGATATAAAGTTAAAAATAACTTTTAATCTTAATTGATACTAAAAATTGTTTAATTAATATTATTACTTTAAATAACATAACTTTGTTACACTCCATTTTATTTATATTAACTTTTTAAGGACAAACATTGCAAAAAAAATATTTATTTAATCTTAACAATATTACAAAAGAAGCTTTAGCAGGGCTTGTAGTAGGCTTTGCGATAATTCCTGAAGCAATAGCTTTTAGTCTAATTGCAGGAGTTAATCCTAAGGTAGGAATATATGCTAGTATTTGCATACTTTTAGTAACTGCATTTGCGGGTGGAAGACCTGCTTTAATCTCGGCTGCAACGGGTGCAATGGCTTTGCTTATGATTGATTTAGTTAAAGGCTATGGGCTTGAATATTTAATGGTAGCGGGGATTTTAGCAGGGATTTTTCAAATTCTTTTTGGTGTTTTAAAAATAGCTAGATTTATGAGTTTTATCCCACGCTCGGTTATGGTTGGCTTTGTTAATGCTTTGGCGATTTTAATTTTTATGGCTCAACTTGATGAAATTTTTAAATCAAACTTACTTGGTTTAGTGATAATGTGCGTTGCTTTAGGCATAATCTATCTATTTCCATTACTTCCTAAAATCGGCAAAATTATTCCAAGCTCATTGGTAGCGATTATAATACTTACTATTATTAGTATAAATGCTGGATTTGATGTTAGAATGATTAAGGATTTAGGTGAATTGCCAAGTGAATTACCACATTTTTTAATACCTAATGTTCCATTAAATATACAAACTTTACAAATTATTTTACCTTATTCATTAAGCCTTGCAGTAGTTGGGATAATGGAAAGTCTTATGACTTCTAATGTATTAGATGAATTAACCGCTACAAAAAGCAATAAAAATCGTGAATGTATAGGGCAAGGTTTAGCAAATATTAGCACGGGATTTTTTGGTGGAATGGCAGGTTGTGGAATGATTGGTCAATCTATGATAAATGTAAAATCAGGTGCAAGGACTAGACTTTCTACATTTTTAGCAGGGGTATATTTATGCTTGATTATATTATTTTGTGCTGATTTTGTGAATTATATTCCTATGGGAGTATTAGTTGGTATTATGATAATGGTTTCTATAAGCACATTTGATTTTATATCTATTAGGCAATTAAAATCATTTCCATTTTCAGCAAATGCTGTAATGATTGCTACCGTTATTGCTACTATTTTGACACATAATCTTGCTATAGGTGTATTAATTGGGGTTTTATTAGAAGCTTTATTTTTTGCAAATAAAGTTTCGTATTTTTTAAATTGCAAAAAAACTTTAAATGGTGATATTAGAGTTTATAAATTCTACGGGCAAATATTTTTTAGAAGTGCTGATAAATTTTATAGTGAATTTGATTTTAATGAAAATTGTAAAAATGTATTAATTGATGTTAGCAACGCACATTTTTGGGATATTAGTGCTATTTATATGCTTGATAAGATAAAAGATAGATTTCAAGAAAAAGGTGCATTAGTAACACTAAAAGGCGTTAATTTTGCTAGTTCTTATATGATAAAAAAATTTAGTGTTAAAGATAATATTGATTAATTTGTTTTAATTCTTAAACAAATCATATAAATTTTTACAATATTAAGTATTTTTTAAGAATGGGGGGGGGTATTATTTTCTTTTTTATCAAAAAAGGAGAATGAATGAAGAAATTATTGTTTTCAACACTTTGTTTAGGTGCTTTAGGTGTAGCTGCTAATGCGGGAACTTATTCTGGTATTAATTTTGGCTTTTTATCTACTTCAAAAACAATGTTTATTATCAATAATAAAGAATATTTAGGCAATAATAATTGGGATATTAATGGCTATATTAGAACTTATAAAGAGCACGAAAGAGATTCTGAATTTGTTTGGAGTTTTGAGGCTAATTATTTTTGGAATAATTATAAAGATAGATTTGATGACTTAATTCCAATTATAAGAAATAATCAATTTGATTTTAGTGTTTTGATTGGTTATGGAATGTATGTTAATGATGAATATGAAGATGAGCTTAGTTTGAACTTAATGGGTGGTCTTGCGTATCATAATATGGGTATTAGAGGCGGTGCTATTTATGATATTAAGGGATTAAAATTTGGTTTAAGTGCCTTATCAAAACCATTTGATACAAAAAAATATATGGTAACTCTTGATGCTTATTATAATTTTTATTTAAGTAATAATTATTTTAGAGATGTTCAAAATGAATTTGGTGTGAAAAAGAATAGAAATGCTTATGATATATCTTTAGGTATGTTGTTTAATACTACACCATCTCGTTATAGCCCTTATGTTAGCACTAAAGTGGGTGTTAAAGATAATTTATTTTCACAAAAGAATAATAACCTTTATATAAATCTTGGTTTAGGTTTTCATTTTTAATTTAACTAATAATTTATAAATTTCGTGCTTTTTGGCACGGAATTTAAATCTAAAATTCGTTTTTTTAAATTCCTTTATTATTCACTTTAATTTTAAAGGAATTTAAAATATGAATTATAAAAATATAAAAAATTAAAAAAACCTTTTTTAAGACAAATGAAATTCTTAGTCAAATTATCTTTTTTAGTGATTAATTTTGAATTTGTATATTTTATAAATTACTTTAGAGAAAAAAGGCTTAAATTGTAAAGGTCATTTAAGAAGTTATATATCGCTTTATAAAATTAACAATACAAAAAATTATTGTAAAATAAGAAAAAAGGATAAAAAATGGTAGCTCAATATACGGAAATACAAAATAAAGAAAATATAAATAAAGATTATATTGAAATAGGCATTGGGCTTAGCTTGGTTGATAATCTTAAACCATCTGAATATTTTAAACAAACTTTAACAACAGCAAAAACATATCAAGAATTAGAAATTAGCATTAAAACATATTATCAAAATAAAAAACTTGATATTCAACAAATATGTGAAAAAGAATGCGATTTGGTATCTATAAATATTGCTAAGTTTTTAGACAATAATAGCTTTAGATTTTCTCCGATTGCTTTAAAAATTATTCATAAAAATATATTTCAAGATGCTTTTGTTCAAGGGCTTGAAAAATATGTTGGTGTTTTTAGAGATGTAAATATTGCTAAAAATGAAGATATTTTAGGGGGAGATAAAAGCGTAGAATATGTTGATTTTAATGAGATTAGCGATACTCTTGAATATGATTTTGATAAGGAAAAAAAGAAAAATTATCTTCTAATGAGTAAAGAAGAGCAAGTTTTAAATATAGCAAAATTTATAAGTGATATTTGGCAAATTCATCCATTTCGCGAAGGCAATACTAGAACAATCGCTGTTTTTGCAATCAAATATCTACAAAGCAAAGGTTTTGAAGCTAATAATGATATTTTCAAAAACAACTCAAAGTATTTTAGAGACGCATTAGTTTTGGCTAACTATGAGAATATTAAAAATAATATAAAAAGCGATTTTTCGTATTTAGAAAGTTTTTTTAATAAATTTATATTGAATAAACAAGTAGAATTAAAAAAACTACCTTACGATAAAAAATAATCATTTAATAGTAGATAAAGTATCTTTATAAAATAACAATAAGATAAAATTCAAATTAATTTGCTTGAAATTCTAAGGAATTTGAAATAGGAATTTAAATATCTAAATCCTAAGATTTAGATATTTATTAATTACGCTAGAGCTTTTTCTAAAGCGTCAAAATTAGGTAGTTCTGTAATTTCAGCACAAACTTCGCTATAAACTATTTTTCCACCTTTTTGAACAAAAACAGCTCTAGTTGTAAGTCCTTCTAAAGCACCTTCTTGTATTCTACAGCCGTAGTTTTTAACAAATTCGCCGTATCTAAAATCACTAACTGGAATTATATTTTCTAAGCCTTCAGCAGTGCAAAATCTTGCAAAAGCAAAAGGTAAATCCATACTTACAACATAAACTTTCATTCCAAGTTTGTTAGCTTTTACATTAAATTCTCTAGCTTCTTTAGCACATACACCTGTATCAATACTAGGAACGCTTACTATGATAGCGTCTTCATTTAGATTAATTACGCTTAAATCTTTACCTACTACTTTAGTATCTTTAATACTATCTCCTAGCTTAATTGCTTCACTAATTGCAACAGGGCTACCTTTAAAATTAACTTTCATAAAATCTCCTTTTTTAAAAATAAGACAAAATTATTCCTATTTTTGGTTACAAAATGATAACTCAAAATATAAGGAATTTAAAATGTGATTTAATAATACAAAAAATAATATATTTTTACTATTTTTTTTAAAAAATATAGCTGTTTATTGTCTAAAAATATTTAGTATTCATCGTTTTTTTATTTTAGGAGAAGATTATGAAAAAGATTTTATATTCTGTTTTAACTTTAGGGTTTTTAAGTTCTTATGCTAACGCTTACAATCATACGGGAATTGAGTTTGGCGTGGGAAGTGATAATGTATTAAATTCTAATATTTATTATAAAAATTATAACAATATAGATGATTTAGTATATAGTGCAAATATAAGCGTATCAAAGCAAGAGAATAAAACTTATTATGGTAAGTATAAATATAACATTTATTCATTTGGTGCTTTAGGTGGTTATGCGATTGGCTTACCTTATCAAGAATTAGATGATGCGTTAAATATATTAGCCGGAGCTTATTATTATTCAATAAAGCCAAAATATGATGGTATTTCAAGCTCTACTTTAAATGGATTTGGTATTCAAGCTGGAGTGCATTATTCTGTAAAAATTATTGATAATGTAACAGCAGGTGGAGAAATATTTTTGCATCATGATTTTAAAGATTTAAATAGCACATATATTAGTGCTGGTGTTGAGGGAATTTATGATATTAATGAGAGCTTATATGTAAATGCTAAATTAGGCTATCAAGGTAGAAGTAATTTTTCTAACTCAAATCTATTAGTTGGTATAGGATACAACTTCTAATACATTATGCTTTTAAGATAAAGTCCGCTTGGTTTTGCAAGGGTTCTTGAGTGAATTTCCTTGCAAGCTAATTGTTCTTTTAGCTCTTCTATACTTAATTTTTTTTCATTTATTTTAAGTAAAAAATCAACCATCAATCTAATCTGACCCCTTAAAAATCCATTAGCAAAAAAGTTCAAAACAACCAAATCTTTATACTTATAAATTCTAGTTTTATAAATAGTTCTAATGCTATTTTTATCATCATCAAGGCTTAAACAAAAATTAGCAAAATCATGCTCTCCTTCATATACTTTTAAAGCGTTTTTTAATAATTTTATATCAATTTCTTTTGCGTAATCACAGCAATATGCTTTATTAAAGGCGTTAAAATAAGGCGAGATTATATATCTATAGCTTCTAAGTTTTGCATCAAATCTAGGTTCAAATTCGCATTCTTTTATATGTTTTATATAAATACCATTTAGAGTATTGTTGAGTTTTTTTAATACAAAATCTTTATTTAATTTATAACTTGAACTAATTCTTGCCACATTGCAATTTGCATGCACTCCTTTATCAGTCCTACTAGCAAATATACTAGGCTTAAATACCCCAACACATTTTAAAGCATTATCAAGTGTATTTTGAACGCAAGTTAAATTTGGTTGCTTTGCTGAACCAAAAAATCTTGAACCATCATAGCTTAAGATTATTTTGTATGTAAATTCTTTAGTATTTTTACACAAATTTTTGCCTTTTTTATATATTTTTAATTTTTATTTATACAAATTTTTAAAAATTATTATAGAATGAAAGTTTTAACCTTAAAAAACCAAAAAAAGGGCTTATTTTGAATAATACATTTTCTAAAATTGGATTTATTTTAGCAGTTGCTGGTTCTGCTGTTGGACTTGGAAATGCGTGGAAATTCCCTACAATGGTAGGAACTAATGGTGGTTCAGCCTTTGTAATGCTGTTTATTTTGCTTACTTTAGGCGTTGGATTTGTTATATTTTTGTGCGAGTTATATATCGGTAAAGCATCAAGGCTAGACCCTGCTAGTGCTTATTATTTTTTAGCACCTAAGTATAAAAAACCTTGGTCTTTAGTAGGCTTTACAATGATTGGGGCTTTATTAATCGTTAGCTTTTATAGTGTGATTATTGGCTGGATAATTTATTATATTTATTATTCACTATCTACTATTTTTAATATAAATACACTTAGCACTCAAATCGCTGATAATAAAGAGCTTTTTATTAATTTAGTGGAAACTAATTTAAGTGCTTTGATAATATGTTTTAGTATAGTGTTTTTTATAGCCTTTTACACGGTGGCAAAAGGTGTTAAAAATGGTATTGAAAAGCTAAATGTATTTATGATGCCAACATTATTTATAATGCTTTTATTAATGCTTTGCTATAGCTTTACTCAAGATGGTTTTAAAGACGCTTTTAATTTCTTATTTATGCCTGATTTTAGCAAGATTAATCAAGATTCTTTCTTAGACGCTTTAGGACTTGCTTGTTTTTCTTTAAGTATTGGAGCAGGTAGCATTATTACTTATTCAGCTAGCTTACCTGAAAGAACTAATTTTGTAAGTTCAACTTTTTATATAATTTTTATAAATCTTTTAATAGGTCTTATGATGGGGCTTATTGTATTTAGTTTTATTTTTGAGTTTAATGCTGACCCTAGCGCACAAGGTCCTGGGCTTATTTTTATTTCTTTGATTTCGCTTTTTGCAAAACTTGGACTTTTAGGCAAAATATTAGCTGTTACATTTTTTATAGCTTTATTTTTTGCAGGGATTACTAGTGCGGTTTCAATGATAGAGCCTTTTGTATTTTATCTAATAAATAAATTCAATTTCTCAAGAATAAAAGCTATTGTTTTAATTGGGGTAGTTGTGTATATTTTAGGGCTTTTATGTATATTTTCAGGCATTGAAGCTTATAAAAATAATTTAACATTTTTTGGAATGAATTTCTTTGATATTTTAGACAATGTTAGCTCAAATATCATTATGCCTTTTGGCTCATTTATGGCTGCAATTTTTGTTGGGTTTTTTATTAGCAAGCAAGATTTAAAAGAAACTTTTATCCCTTATATGGGTGAACTTGGTTTTAAAATATGGATATTTTTTGCAAGATTTGTTGCACCTATTGCTGTGCTTGTTATTGTGTATTTTAAATTTAAAGGATAAAAATGAGAGAACAATTTTCTAAAATTGGCTTTATTTTAGCGATGGCAGGTTCTGCAGTTGGACTTGGAAATGCGTGGAAATTCCCTACAATGGTAGGAACTAATGGCGGTTCTATTTTT
>NZ_JACGAY010000036.1:0-10379 GCF_020137705.1 Campylobacter sp. RM9333 | reverse complement strand
ATTTAATTGTGTTTTTTAGTATGAGATTATAAAAATAGATATTTTAAATGATATTCACGATGCATTACTTAAGGCTCAAAAAGATGGTGTAGGATTTAATGAATTTAAAAAGGGCTTAAAAGCTACTTTAAGTGATAAAGGCTGGTACGGAAAAAAAGACATTGTAAATCCACTCACAGGCGAAGTAAGAAGTATAAATATAAATTCATCAAGACTTAAAACAATCTATACAACAAATATGCAAAGAGCTTATAATCTAAGCCGTGCAAAAGTGATGATGAACTACACTTATAAAACATATTGGCTTTACAAATCAGCAAAGCTTAGCACAAGTAGAAGTAGTCATTCTAAAATGCATAATGTTGCAATCCACAAAGATGATGCTTGGTGGCTGATAAACTACCCACCGAATGATTATAACTGCAAATGTTATGTAATACCAATTAGTGAAATAGAAGCAAGAAAATATAAAATAATGACAAATCCACCAAATATCGCAAGTGAGCAATTTGCGTATGATAAAAGGATTGGTGTAAGTAATAATGTAAAGACCCAACTTAGCTCAAGTCTTGATAAATTACCAAAAAATCCAAGCTATGACAATCTTAGCGATGAAGAAGCTTTAAATAAAGTTTATGAAAGATTTAATGCTAAAAAAGGAGAATTATTAATTGATAAGATAGGCGATGTAATAAGGCTTGATGATATGTTTTTTATGGATAAAAAGAAAAATGCTCCATAAATCAAAAAAAGAAATCGTCATTTATACATTGATTATTTCCAAAAGTTAATAAATGACCCTGATGAGATTAGACTAAGTCAAGAATTAGACCCTAGATTTGATAAGTCAGTCATTAAAAAAAACATATATAAAATGGTTTTATGATGATAATATAAAAAAAGCTTTAGTAATGGTAGTAAATCAAAAAGGCGATGTGATAAATAATAAAACTATGTTTTTAAGCGATAGAGAGGATTATCTAAATGATATTTTAACTCAAGGTAAAATAATCTATAAAAAATAACTACTAGCGGCTCAGTAACGAGATAAAGAGGACTCGCCGCATTTGTCTTTGGTCTCATACTTGATAGTAGTTATTGTGATATTTTAGTGGATTTTGCATTACTTGTCAAATTTATAAGAAGTAAGAAAGGAGGGCTGAGTGTTTCATAGCCAATGAGCCGCCGCCCTCTATGGCGATGATGCTATGAACACATAACAATTCTCATGCCAGCATTTTAACTCATTTAAACTTATTTGTCAAATAATGTTAGCTTTAAATACCTTTTAAATCGCTTTTAAGATGATTTTCTAAAAGGTCTTTTGTTTCTTCTTTAATCTCATTTATAGCGATTTCGCTAAAATCTTCGTATATTGTCAAAAAACAAATTCAAAACCTGATTAATTAGCTATCGAAATCCACGCAGTGCTTAGCGGAGATACTGTTGTAATTGATACAGAAGAATAAATCATGCTGATTCATCTAATCTAAGTCCTTTAGACGCAATTAAATACTTTGATGATAAATTACCTAAAGATTATGATTTAGATAAACTTCGCTTTAGTACATATAATCGTACATTTTTAATAAGTGGAATAAATGAAATTGAAACATTTAAAAGAATGCATAGTATACTTAAAAAAAGCTTATTTAAATGGCACGAGCTTTAAGATTGCGTAAAAGAGCTAGAAAGCATTAGTGGACTTCATAAACACCATTTAAAAATTGTCTATAATCAAAACCTAAGACAAGTATATAGCTTTGCTAGGTATGAAAAACAACTAATTAGCGATAAGCCTTACTTAAGATATGTAGCAATTATGGATAATAGGGTTAGGGATAGCCACAAAGCCTTTCACGGACTTATTTTACCTAAGGAGCATTCTTTTTGGCGTAACAATTACCCGCCTAATGGCTGGGGTTGTAGGTGCAAAACACAGGTTTTAAGCCTTGATGAAGCTAAAGCATTTGGCTATAAAGAAAACGCAAAAGACCCAATAAGTTCATTAAATGCTGCTGTGCGTGGATTTGATAATAATCCTATTGAGCCTAATAATGCTTTATTTAAAGTATTAGAAGAAAAGGTAAAAAGTGTAGATGAAACTTTAAGAAAACAAGCTCGTAGGATTATGAATAATGCTTTTACAGACTACATCAAAAGAGAAAGCTTATACAAAGAGATAAAGGCAAGTTATGATGAATTTAAGCCTAAGTATGATGCTTTTATCAAGCAAAAATTAAAAGGCTTAGAAAATCCAACACAAAAGCAAAAAGACGATATAAACGAAGCTTTTAAAAAGAAAATAAGTTTAATTACCGAAAATCTAAAAGCTAAAAACAAAAGAGAACACGCCTTTATAGAAGTAGCAAAACTTGACGGCTCTAGTGTGTTTTTAGACAAGTATCAGATAGCAACGCACCTAAAACACACAAGTATCACAGCTATGGATTATACGCTTATAGATAGGATTATTAAAGAGGGTAGCATAGATGAAAAAGAAAGTAAGCAAAGAGGTAAAACCATCATTTATAGTATTTTAGGTAGGAGATATAAACTTGTTTTAAGACCTGATAAAGGTAGGTATTTAGTGGATAGTTTAAGGTTTGATGATGAGTGATGTCAGGGTGGGGAAAGCTAACTAACGTAAGGCTGATTAGACCTTTTAAAGCTTTAGTCAAGACCCAACCTAAACTACAAGCCCCTTTTTTGCGTCAATCACACACAAAGTTAAGGGTATTATAAATAAACATAATTAAGGAGAACTTAATGGATATGCAGTTTGGCTTAGGGCTAAAGTTAGCCTTAGGTGGATTTGATAAGCTAAAAATACAGCAAGAAAGATTAGAAAAACTAGGCAAAATTGCAAAGCTTAGCACTGATAAAATGAATAATCTAACAAAAAGCATAAATAAGCTTAATAATTTAGATATAAAAGCAGGTCTTGCAAAAAAGCAATAATAAAAATTTTGGTAATTATAGGTTTTTATTTTTCTATTTAAATTTTATTAGAATTGGGCTTATAATAAAAAATTACGATAAGTTTTTTATTTTTGTTTTTAAGTTTCAAACCGTGTTGTGATAGAATTAGGTTTGCAATTTTATCACTTCGCTCTTATGATATTAAAGATGCTAGAGTTTCAAACCATGTTGTGATAGAATTAGGTTTGCAATTTACTAAGAGGTCTTAAGGGTGCAAAAGTTCTTTTGTTTCAAACCATGTTGTGATAGAATTAGGTTTGCGATTTCATTTGATTTATCTAGGTTTAAAGAGTAATTAGGTTTCAAACCATGTTGTGATAGAATTAGGTTTGCAATGGAAGAAAAATAAGCCAAATTTATATCAAATAGTTAGTTTCAAACCATGTTGTGATAGAATTAGGTTTGCAATTTTAGATAATTCATTGTAATAATTATCATAGTTTTTGTTTCAAACCATGTTGTGATAGAATTAGGTTTGCAATTGAATAGCTATTTAACTAACCCCACGCAAGCGTGGTTTCAAACCATGTTGTGATAGAATTAGGTTTGCAATTGAGCAAGGAAAACTTGTTTGTATGTTAAGTATTTGAGAGTTTTTAAAAAGTAGTGATTTTTCCACTTTTAAAATTCTTTCAAATTTTAGCACTTTAGTGGAAAAATTAAACCTGTGTTTAGTTTGTATCACTAAAATTAAAAAGCAAATCTAATTCTATCACAATATATTAGAGTTTGAAATCATTTTAAAGTTAGTAAAATATCGGGCAACTGGCTTAGCCACCCCGATAACCCTTCAGTAAAATTAATTCAACTCATGATATTTTATGTATAGGTAAATGTTAGTTTTAAAACTTTTGATTTTAAAATCACTAATAAGAGTAGAAAAATATCGGATAATTATTTTATAACTCCGATATTTTATTATTTATTCCATAACATTTATAAATTATAATATTTTATATATACTCACACAAATGAATTTAAAGGAACACGAATGAAAACTTATATTGGCATAGATATGGGAGCAAAAAATAATGGAGTATTTATAACACATACAAAAGATGGAAAGATTGTATATAAAACGGCTATGAACTATATTTTTGACCCATCTTTTATAAATTTTTTGAAAAAAGATAGAACTTCCAAAAGACACCAAAAAAGGGGTATAAAAAGGTCAAAATTTGCTAGAAGGCTTTTAGATGAATTGTTAAATAAAATCAAAATCAAAGATTTAAGCCAAAGCGAACTTGAGCTAATATATGGACTACTTAAAAATCGTGGGTTTAATTATATAAATATAGAATTTGAAAATGACATTAGCGATGAGAGTTTAGAAATATTAAACGAAATTGATAGCTATGAGTTTAAAAACTGCATTAGTAAAAACAACTATGAATTAAGGCTTTCAAAATTTGCAAACGAGTATGATACTGATGAATTCTGTGAGTTTTTAGCTAAGCAAACTAGCCTAATAATGCAAAAATATGATAACGATAAATTTGTTTATAGTATAAAAGCAAGTGATAGAAAAGCTATTACAGATATGTTTGAAGCTCTTAGAAATGAAATGCTTAAAAATAACAAGCATAGAGAAAAATATATAAAAGACATAAAAGAACTTTGCAAAAGTGTGGAATTTGAAAGCGTAATTTCAAAATTAAATATAAATGCCGATGAGTTAGCCAACCTTATTGGTAATATTTCAAATTATCAAACAAGGGTTTTAAGAAGGTATTTTAATAACAAATTTGATGATGTTTTTGATGATGAAAAATTAAGAAAACAAAGCATAAGAAATATAAAATTTCTTACCTTTCAAGGCGAAAAAGAGTTAGAAAACAAACGCACAATGTTAGAAAACCTAGAAAATTCAAGCTATGAATATCTATGTAAAAATGACCCAATAATAAGCATTCCACCTTATGAGAGAATGAATAATAAAAACCCACAAACTTGCAATGTATTAGTCTTAAAAGACAAGCTTAGTAATAAGCTAAAAACTTGCCTAAAACATATTTTAGAAAATCCTAATTTTTCAAGCCTTACTATAGACGAGAACGGCGTTATAAAAGAATACGATGAATTAGATGAAAATGAGTTAAAAGTGGTTTTTCAAAGATTTTTAGATATATCTAATGGGTATTTAGAAGATACCAAGCTTTATCCTAGAAGTTTTGATAAATATGCAAAATATTTTAAAGATACGATATGTTTAAATGATAGTGATTTTGATGCCTTACAAGACTTTGCAAATAAATATTATGATGAATTGCTGCTGGCTAAAAAAGGTGTATTATCAAACAAACTTTTAAAGCCTTGTGGGTGTCATACTCCTTATAAAAATAACCTTAAACATACTCATCTTAGTATTTTATGGGCTAAGCCTGATGGATTTAGTGAAAATGATGTCAATGTTTTTATGGAATTTATAAATAAAAAAGAAAATAAAGTTAAGGGTAATACTACCTTAAAGGGTTTTTTAACTAATCTTAGCGAAATGGCTAAATCTTATCAAAACTCCTTTTACAAGGCTTTAGATGATGAAAAGGCTTTATTAGATAACAAGGCTACAAATGATAAGGAATTAAAAAAGATTTTAGAGCAATATAAAAAAGCCTATGAATTAATAACTAGCCAAGAAATATTTAAAAATGTAGCTAAAAGCGATAAGCTAAAAACTATGATAAATCAGCTGCTTCAGAGTGCAAATATAATCTTAGATGATACTAAGGGTTTTAATAAACTTTGCAAGGAACACTCATTGCAAACTTTACTAAGAACAAGTGGTGAAAAAGCTATGTGTTCGGTATTTGGCTCGGATAGTGCAAGGCTTATAAATGGTAGGGTTGAAATGTATATTGATAGACTTGCTTATGAGATTATAAAAGATTTGGATTTAAGTAATACTAAAGAATTAAGTATAAATATAGAGCAAAATGCCTTTGCTTTTGAAACCGCGGCAAAAGAGCTTACAAAAACTAAAGTAAAAAGAAAGCCTAAAGAGCATTTTGTAATATGCCCTTATAGTGGGGAGTCTTTAAATCTCAAAAATGCTGAGTACGATCATATCTTGCCAAGAAGTAAATGTAAGTATAACTCAGAAGCGAATTTAATTCCCGTAAAATCATACGAAAATTTTAGAAAAAGTGATGGGTATATTTATTTTACTGATTTAAAAGAAAAATATAAAAATGATATATACAAAAAGTGTGGTGTAGCAAACGAAAATGAGTTAAAAATCTTTATAAATAATACTTTAAAAGGTATTGATACCGATAAATATACAAATTATAAAAATCTAAAATATCATGAGCAAATTGCCTTTAGACATGCACTTTTTATGCCTAAAGAAAACTTTTATGCTAAAGCATTGGAATTATTAGAACAAGATAAATTAAAAACCACAACAAACGGCACTCAAAAACGCCTTGCTAAACTAATAGTTCAAAAAGCTCTAACAAAGAATAAAGATTTAGATATTAATGTAAATTTTATTGATAGTAAGCTAACAAGTGCTATTAGGCGTGAGCTAAGTCTTGATTTACCAGAAATAGCAAAAGAAAAAATTCAATCAAGCCATAGCCATTGTATAGATGCTAGTGTTGTATTTTATATAGCTAGTGCTATTAAGGATAAAAAGGTGGTATCTATAAATGAGAATGTGAAGTTTGAACCAAAGTTTAAATTCAGTGAGATTTATCTAAAAGAAAGTGAGATAAAAAACATACAAAGCCAAAAGTACTTAGAATTAAGTCAAGATAAAATCTCAAGAAAGCAATTATTTAAAGATACGATTTACTCACTTAGATATGAAAATGCTAAAAATTTAAGTGATAAGCATTTAAATATTTTAAAAGAATTTGATTTATTAATGGAAGTTAAAAAACTTAAATCGGTAAGATTTCATATAGATACCAAAAAAGTTTTTGATTTAATCTTTGCAAGTTTTGAGGCAAAAGATATAAAAACACTAGAAAAAATTAAATTTTTAGATAAGTTTTTGGTATCAAGTGTTAGAAAAGATGTTTTAGATATATTTTTTGATGCTAAAAGTGGCGAGTTAATCAAGCCTAAAGATAATGGGGCAAATATAGAAAAGTTCTATGCAATTCTAGTAAAAAATGAAGTAAAAACTAAAAATGAAGTAGAAAAAATCCATAAGCTTTATATAAATAATTTCTACACAGGCAATCAAAAAGATATAAAAAGAGCTAGAAACAAACGCCGTGTTACATACTCGCTAAGTGTTGTAAGTGCAGCTAGTTTTGTGGTGCGTAGAAATACAGGCTATGAAGGTTTAGCAAATGAAAACATAGCTACAAAAAATTATTTTGATAAGGATAGAATTGTGGGTATAAAATATTATAGCAAGAATGTTTTACCACTCAAAATAGCTGATATTTTAGATATTTTAAACCTTAGCGAAAATGCTAAAGAAATTTATAAAATAAGCATTAAAAATAACTTACCAGAAAAAATCTCAAAGCTTGATTTTATAGTTAGTGAAGCTGCTAGACATACGGTGCAAGTGCATTTTAATAAGGCAAAATTAGGATATGATTTGGATATTTTTAAGAGTGCATTAAATGATAAAAACGATAAATGGGTGAAGTTTTGTGATGAGTGTTTAAATGTTGAATTAGTTGAGTTTTTAGGTAAGCCAAGGGATTATAAAGCTAGTATAATTTGTGATAATTTTGAAGTTTTAGGGCTAAAATACACAACAAATCAAACCTCAAAAGCAAATAGACAAATTATGAAAGATAATATATGCTAAAACATCTCGTGGTGAATTCTTACGGGGTGTATTTGGGGCTAAAATCGGCTAGATTAATAGTCAAAAAAGATGGAGAGTTAATCAAAGAATATCCACTTAAAAACCTAAAAACCATAAGTATAAAATCTCGTGGTGTAGGACTAAGTAGTGACTTAGCCTATGCTTGTGGAGTGCGTGGGGTTAAGATATTTTTTAATGATTTTAAATCTCATTTAGCTTTACACACTTTACACGAGCATAAAAGCGTAAATGTGATAAAACATCAGATTTTAAGCGAACAAAACGGCAAAGACCTAGCCTTAGCAAAAGAGCTAATCATAGGTAAAATCAAAAACCAACGCTCCACGATTTTATACTTTTCAAGGTATTTGCAAGATGATTTGCTAAAACAAAAAACCACCGAGCAATTAAAAACATTTATTAACGAGCTAAAAACTTATAAAATGACAAAAGATAGCATTTTTGGCATTGAAGGAAGTGCGGCAAAAGTTTATTTTGATTATCTTAGACAAACAAGGCTTTTAGGAGATGAGTTTGTAAATCGCACGGGCAGATATGCAGATGATAATGTAAATAAAGCCCTAAATTACGGCTACGCAATACTTTTAAACATAATTTATAAAAGCGTGATAAACGCAGGGTTAAACCCATATTTTGGGGTGCTTCATAGCTTAAGAAGTGCTAAGCCATCGTTAGTTTTGGACATTATGGAGGAGTATAGAAGTTTTTTAGTTGATAGAAATATCATCAAACTAAGGCATCAGCTAAAGGGTGATTTTAATGAGTGTAAAAAGCTAATTTCAAATGAGATTTTTAGCTCACTTGCTAAAAAGTTGCCATATAATCACTCAAAGCTAAGTCTTGAAAGCATCATACAAAGACAAATTTATAAGCTTAGTGGGTTTTTGTGTGGTGCTAATAATTATCATTCTTATGTGTTTAGGTGGTGAGTGTGTATATTGTAAGCTACGATATAGAAGATAACAAATCACGAACAAAACTTTTTGAAGAGTTAAAATACTTAGGGCTTTTAAATATCCAAAAATCAGTCTTTTATGGAGAGCTTAGCAAAAGTGAGATAAAGGTGGTAAAAGAGCTTTTTAAAAAGTTTTGTGGTGATGGAGATAAGGCGTTTTTGTGTAGGTGCGAGATAGATTTAGACTATACGCACGGCTATAAAAAGGCTGATTTAGAGCAACTTAGTTTTGATAGTATTTAGTAACTTGTGTATATTTTAACCAAAACAATGAGAATTTTAAATAATTTGAAATAGGAATTTCATGGAACTTTTGAAGGCGAGTTTGATTAGGCAGTTTGTGTTTTGTCCTAGGATATTTTATTTTTATAATTTTTGTGATATTACACCAAAGTATCCTAAGCATGTAGATTTTGGCAATGATTTTCATAAAAAGCAAGATGAGCTTTTCAAAAGTCGCACATTTGCTAAACTTGGGCTAAGCGAATATAAAGCCTATAAAAATCAATATTTAGAAGATGATGAGCTGTGTGGGGTTTGTGATATGCTATTTGTTGGGGTTGATGAGGTGGTGGTGCTTGAGTTTAAACAAAGTAATAATCTAAATCTTAGTAACGGGGCGAAAATGCAACTACTAGCATACGCAAAAATAGCTAGTAAAACTTATGCTAAGCCTTGCAAAAGAGTGATTTTATGCTCATCAAATCATCTAAAACATAAGGTTTTTAATATTTTTCCGAATGATTTTGCTAGGCTTAAAAGAGTTGTAAAAGATATGAAAAATCTTTTAGATAATGGAGTTTTTCCAAATAGTAGCGCTAGTCTTAATGCTTGTAATCAATGTGAATTTTTTAACTATTGTGATGATAGGGAATAAATTTAGTATGTTTGTGTTAAAGTTTATCGGGGTGGCTAAGCCAGTTGCCCGATATTTTACTAACTTTTCGGTATTTCTACCTACTTATGATTTCAAACGCTCGTTGTGATAGAATTAGATTTGCTTTTTAATTTTAGTGATACAAACTAAACATAGGTTTAATTTTTCCACTAAAGTACTAAAATTTGAAAGAATTTTAAAAGTGGAAAAATCACTATTTTTTAAAAACTCTCAAATACTTAACATACAAACAAGTTTTCCTTGCTATTGCAAACCTAATTCTATCACAACACGGTTTGAAACCTGCCAGGAATGCCAGTAATGAATGAAATAGACATTATTGCAAACCTAATTCTATCACAACACGGTTTGAAACAAATTAACTATATCTTTTACACTTAAAATTCTTCTTGGATTGCAAACCTAATTCTATCACAACACGGTTTGAAACTCCATATCCAGCGTTTGTGTGGTTAGTCAAATTAATTGCAAACCTAATTCTATCACAACACGGTTTGAAACTAAATTTAGCACCCTTGCAAAACTAGCACATAGTTTATTGCAAACCTAATTCTATCACAACACGGTTTGAAACTGTCTAATTAATAAATAATTTCATCATTAAGCTTTATTGCAAACCTAATTCTGTTGTAAGAATGCTAGAAATTAATAATATAACATAGTAATACAAAACAAATACGATTAAGTAAAAAAATATAAAGTAGAAAAACTAGTAGTGAGTTTAAATTATTTAAATATTTTAAAATATT
>NZ_JACGAY010000035.1:0-10724 GCF_020137705.1 Campylobacter sp. RM9333 | reverse complement strand
TAATTCTACGCTTGATAAAAAATTAAAAGATAAAAGATATTTTTTAGATGTTTCATCTCGTGGATACTTAGCTTTACTTGAATATACACAAAATGAGTTAGGGTATATCCCTAATTTTATACAGCAGACTATTATTTATGATGTTTATTGGATGATAAAGGAGCTAATTGAAAATTATTTAAAAGTTATTAGTTTAGCTATTGAGGAAAAAAAATGTCTTGAAAATATACTAATAGATATATTTAAGTATTTAGATGTTGATGTGATTAAGAATTCTTTTTTATTAAGAAATAATTATTTATTATTAGGAGTTTTAAAAAAATATAAAAATTATTTAGAATATACAAATGCTTGTGTTTTAGAAAAATACACAAAAAAATATTTAAGAATAAGTTATTATTCTGTTACAAAAGAAGATAAACTAGAAATTTTTATAAACAATAAAAAATTTAATATAGATTTGATTAAAATTCAACAAATTAATTTATTAGATGAATTTGTTATTTATAAGAAAATTATATATCTTAAAGAAGTAGGGTATATAAAAAATATAGAAGTAGTGTTAAATAATCAAACATTGGTTAATAAAGATAAAAGTTATTATAAAATCAAGTATTTTTTACAATTGGGTATTCAGTATGATACAACGATAAAATCAGATAATTTTGAATTTATGGAATATATAAACAATAAAAGCTTTAGTAAAAATATTCAAATAAATGAAGCGATATATCAAGAAATACGACATCATTTAGGATATAAAAAACATGAATTATGGTTATTTGCTGATAGGAAGTATAAAGCAAATGATAATGCAGAGTATCTTTATGAATATATTCAAAAAAATCATCCAGAACAAAAAATTGCCTTTGTCATAGACAAGAACTCATCTGATTATATAAGATTAAAAAACAAGAATTTTAATGTAGTATCTAGTTCTGGAATTTGGTTTAAAATACAATTGTTTAAAGCTAGAAAGATTATAAGTTCACATACTGATAATTATTTATTAAAAGGTATTGGTAAATATACTTTATTTAATAAAGATTATATATTTTTACAACATGGAGTAACTAAGGATAATATATCAAACTGGCTTAATTTTAAAGATATTTCGCTAATAATTACAAGCACAACTGATGAATATAATTCTATTGTTAGTGATTATTCTGATTATAAGCTAAGTTCAAAAGAAGTTGTGCTTACTGGCATGCCTAGGTTTGAAAAACTTATAGAAAAAAGTAGGGCGATTAAACAAGAAAAGATGATTTTGATTTTTCCTACTTGGAGAGAGTATTTGGCAGATAAAATTGATAAACAAACATATAAAAGAAAGAAAAATGATAAATTTTATACTAGTTTATATTATCAAAATTATAAAGAACTTTTAACCGGTAAAGAATTGGAAGAATTGTGTAAAAATAATGGATATAAAGTAGTTTTTATGCCACATTTTGCAATGCTTGAATATTTAGATGATTTTAAATTGTCTTCTTTTGTAGAAGTTGTAAATATGCAAGATATTGATATTCAAGAATATTTATGCAAAGCTAGTATTTTAATAACGGATTATTCATCAATAGCTTTTGATTTTGCATTACTTAAAAAGAAAATTATATATTTTCAATTTAGCGAAGAAGAATATTATAGCCATATTTATGATAAAGGTTATTTTGATTATCATAAGCATGGTTTCGGTGATATTTGTGCAAATATTTCAGAAGTTATTAAAATACTAAAAGAGAATTTAAAAATTAATTTTTAATTAGTTTTGTTGAATATTAAAAAATTATTTATAGCTTTCAATTTCTTTTATTATCATTTCATATTCATTAGGTGTTCCACAGGGGATAATTTCGTTTTGTTTTATCTGGTAGTATTTAATTGATTTTTTATCTTTTATAAGATAGTTATACATAGGTGCTATATAATATTCATTTCTTGAAGTTTCATTATTTGCTAACATTGTTTGAAAAATTGTTATAAAATCGTTTGAGTTTTTAAAATAATAAAGCCCACTACTACATAAAGATGATATGCGTTCTTTTTCTGTTGTCTTTAAGACTAAGTTATCAGTGCCAGGTAGAATAAACGACCAATTATCTCCATCTGCTTCAAAAACTTCTAAATAGCCATCACAATTAGCTAAAAATTCTTCATTTGGTAATTGAAAATTAGGTCTAATTGTATCTATATTAAAAATTAAAATATTATCTTTTATATTAGATTTTTCTAAACCTAAGTATACGGTATGCGCTTGACCTAAAGTATCAAAATCTAGTTCAATAACCATATAAGTTTTTAAATTTAACTTTTTACATTCTTTAATAATAAAATCTTTAGTGCTATAATCTTTTTTACAAATAAATAAAAAATTACAGCCATTAAAATACTTATTAAAGCCACTTATTACTTCATAAAATAAAGTATTGTTATTTATAAGAAGCATATATTTTGGTATTTTATATCCTGCTTTAAAAAATCTACTACTAAGTCCTGCCATTGGAAATATTATTGTCATTATAATTCCTTAAATTCTATATATAATCTTATTGCGTTTGCAAGTAAGGCATATTGTTTTTTTAAATCATCGCTGTGAAGCGGAAGCATTGATAAAAAAAGATGAATTGTTATAATATAAATCTCTTTTATATTAAAAGTATTTTGAAAAATTTCTAAAAATTTACTTTGTATTTCATCAATACTTTTATTTTTATATAAACTAAAATCTATTATGTAATTGTCATTTGTGTTTTTAAATTTTAATTTATAGTGTTTTGCAATTATAAAATCATATAGTCCAATAATTGAATGAAATAACTTAGCATAATCATACGAACTATTTCCGTAAGGTGTTATGTTGTTTTTGAAATCCATTCCTCTAGGATCAATTGTTTTTATAGAAGCAGATTTAAAATCATATAAAATATTGCTAAAACAAAAGTCTCCGTGAATAAAACTATTTTGTTTTTGCTCTATAAGATTACTATCAATGTCCTTTATAATTTCATTTATACTAGTATTAATTTTTTGATTAAAAATAATGTTTTTATCAATGTTAAAGTTAGCTTCTTTAGAGAATTCTTTTAATCTTTGTTGTGTTTTGAATTTATAATCATAGCTAACTGCTTCTTTTGTTTTATGACTATGTAATATAGTTAGAAAATTTTTTAAACTTAAAAATATTCTTTCCCAGGTAATTTTATTGATTTTTCCAAAAACATAAAGCTCTGATAATGTATTTAAATAAAGATATTCTGTATAGTATTTGTTATTTTCTAAATAAAAATGAGGTATATATAAAGATAATTCCTTTGGTAAAGAGCCAAACCAATTTTGTTCTGCTTTTATCCTATTATCCATAGAAGAACTTTTACATACATAACCATTGATGATTTTTAAGGAATTAAATGCTCTTTCTGTGGTTATAGTCTTTTTGGTATTAAAATAATTTGTCGCAATACCACAATCAAGCCAAGTTTGATTTGTGTTTAAATTAAAATTATATTTTTTTGAATAATTTAATAGTGTTTGTTTAAAATCATAATCGCATTCAATTAGGCATTTTAAAAAATAATTTATGTTTTGAACTTCAAAAAAACCATTGAGTATATCTTTAGTATTCAATTCTTGATTATTTTTTATATGGAATATAGGCTTTGTATCTTTAAGTAGATAAGTCCAATTATAATTATCATTGCTTCTTGATACTCCTATGCTATTATCTAAAAAGTTTAAATTTTTAAAAAATGTATCACCATGTAAAATTTTTAAACCTTTTTTTAAATTTGTATTAGTTAAATTTAAACAAATTGCCTGAGATAATGATTGCCCTAATGTTAAGTTTTCATCTAGTCTTAGAATATTTATTTTAAGTTCTTTTAATTTTAGGTTATCATATTTATTTAGTTCGTAACTTTTTGGTATAGTTAGTATAATTTTATCATTTATATTTTTAAATAATGAAGATTGGTATTCATATAATTTTTTTCCGCCTACTGGTAGAAACGATGGTGGTACTTTTCCAAATTCTGTTTCTAGTTCCGGATTTACATAACGAGCAGAGGTTATGATAATCATTTATACCCCCCCCCACTAATGTTTGTAACTTTATGGTCGCTTGAATTATTTGATTTTTGATGCAAAGCTTCTTTATTTAGCAATTCTTTTATTTCGTCATAACTTTTAGATATAAATTCACTAGGTCTAATAGCTTTATCATCTATATAAAATCCATCTTCTCCGCACCAAGGTTTTCCAATAATTATTTCATCATATGGGACATTGTGTTTATTTAACCACTCTATTATTTTAGGTAAAGTGTTAATATTTATCTTGCCTATATTTCCTTTATAAGTTTTCATATTTCTACTTGTGTTGATAACTAATTTAAATCCCATTTTTTTATATTCCATTAGTCTTTTAACTACTTCTTGATTGACTGGTTTATCATCATACTCACAATCTGTGTCAACTGTTATGGTTCCATCTAAATCTACTATTAATGTTTTCATTGGATTTTTACCACTCTAGTTTGTTTTTTAATTTCTTCAAAAAAATCAATAAGTTTTTTCTTTAAATTTTCATCTTGTATATTTTTAAAATCTTCTTGTAATGCTTCATCAAAATCAGGTCTTATGGATTTTGTACAAAAAGATATATCAGAGCTTTTAATTATCTTATAATCAACATTCTCTAAACCATTGTAAATTAAGTAACTTATCAATGTATCATGTGGAGAATCTTCATTAATATTGAAGATATCTAGTTTTTTTAAGCTATCTACGTAATGAAAATATTGCATGAGTTTTATCATATCTATTCTTCTTCCTATAAACGTAGTATCATCCATTCCAAATTCTGTGAAAGAAACTTGAATTTGACCATTTTGAATTTTTTGTATTTTTTCTAATGTTATTTGTTCTAAAATAGGTACATCAGGCCTTAATCTTATAATAAAGTCATATTTTATATTATTTTTTATCTCATGTTGTAACATTAGTTCGAGAGATTTTTGAATGCCATAAAACATTTTACTAATATTTAAATTTTGCGTTCTCGAATATTTTAAAAGTTGATAGTCTTTAAAGCTGTTTTCAAAATTTTTTTCGCTATCAATTAGTATATTAGTTGGATTAACATTATTGAAAAAATCATACTCTGTTTTAAGAATAATTTCAGCCGATAATACTTTAAATGTATTTGGTAAAAGTTTTTGTAATAATTCTTTATTTATTATTTCTCCAACTGCTTTATTTGAAATTTCGCTTCCAAAAAGCGAATGCCATATATTTCCGCCTCTAAATCCTGTATATAATCTAGTATTTTCCCAAGTGTGAACAAACAAATCTGCATTTAAAGGCAATAAGATATTATTTTTTAATAACTCTAACGATTTTATATAATCCCCTCTTAAAGGACCACTCATACAGACTGCTACTTTAATATTATTTAAATTTTTTTGCAATGTATTTATATTATTTAAACCATGTAATTTAATTAAACTATATACTAGTTTTTGTAATTCTTTACCACCCAAATCATTATCTTTTAAACAGTCAATTAAAAAAATTAAATTATAATTAAAATTAAAAAAGCTTTTGCTTTTTAAGATAAAATAGTGAACTATTGTTTTTACAATGTATTTTTTTCTATCTTTTGAAGTATTATATTTGTTTAAATATTGAATAATATTATTAGCAACTTCTATGTCTAGTCTGTTGTTTTCTACAAGCTTATTAAAAATTGCATTAATAATAAAAGTAAAACTCCAATGGTCTTTATAAAAATTTTTATCCTTTAATACATTATTTAAGTGCTTTATATCTAGAAATTTATAGCTTGCATATAGTTTTCTTTCACTATCATTTGAAGATAAATCTTCTATATTAATTAAGTAATAAAATTTAACTAAATTGAAAATTGCCCACATCTTATTATAGTCTTGATATGATTTATAAAATTCTTCATTTTCAAAGACTTTTAAATCGGTTGTAATATCTATTATTTCTTGATAATCACCGATGTTATATAAGAAGTCAAGATAAGTGAAAATATATTTGTTATTTAGCGCGACAATTTTTTTATATTTTTCTTTTACACCTTTATAGTTCCAATTTTTTCTATCTTGCACAATTTCATTTTTAAGCTGGTCAAGATATGCTATATCTTGTTTTATTCTTTTGTAATAATCATTAACTACATTTTGTAATTGTATGAAAATATCACCAATATGATTAAAGTTAAAATCAGAGTTATTTTGTAGCTCAATTTTTTTAATTGATTTTATAGTTTTATTGCTTATTAAGAAGCCTATTATTCCAACTTTTTCACTAAAATTACTTACATTTATACACCTAAATTCTTTAGGGCTGTCAAAATTTTTTATTGTTTTTACAATGAAGTTTTCATCAATTCTATATTCGTTAAGATATAAGTCTGCTATATGCTCCCATCCCCATAGGGTTAGGTTTGTAGCAGTGTTTGAAGTTGTTATTTTTATCAAACCATAGTTTGAATTATCCATACCTATCGCTCTATTCCATGTATGAATACTCACTAAATAATGATCATATACACTTGGTGGAAAAGTTATTTGAGTGTTTTCTAATTTTAT
This sequence comes from Campylobacter sp. RM9333, assembly GCF_020137705.1. Taxonomy (NCBI): domain Bacteria; kingdom Pseudomonadati; phylum Campylobacterota; class Epsilonproteobacteria; order Campylobacterales; family Campylobacteraceae; genus Campylobacter; species Campylobacter sp. RM9333. The sequence goes on along the minus strand of NZ_JACGAY010000035.1, from coordinate 4,108 downwards.
GATATTTTGATTTTGCAGGTGATTTCTCACTTTCAATGTATTTTTATACTGCAAAGTATTATTATCCAAGACATTAAAATCAATATTATAATCTTCAATAACTTTCATAGGGTAATTAAATTTATCTATGTTTTTAGATACTTCCATTGCGAATAGGTATACGGTATCATATATTGGATGATGTTTGTCTATTTGGTTATTATAAAAATCAAATATATTTTTATCTTTAAAATAGGTAAATAAATCAATATAGTTAAACCCAAAATGTTTACATAAATTTTCTTGCGTTTTAGAATAATCATATACAACACCATCTTGTGTATACATATTAACGTAATGCCATATAATAACTAAAACTTTTTTATTAATTTTTACTAATTCGTTATAAAAATATAAGCTTAACTTTTCATGGCTTTCTATAATTTCATTTCTACTACTTTCTTCTGAAATTCCTATGATAATAAGATCTGATTTTATAATTTTATCTTTATATTTAATAAGGTGATAAATATTAGAACCCATACTTGTGTTAGAATGAGCTAATGCTAAAATGTTGTTGCCAGAATCTTTTAGTCCTTTAATGAAAGGGCCAGTCCATATCATATCACATGTTCCAAAACAAGTTATATTCATGACTTTAACCTAGTTATGAGTTTTTCTATATCATCTATACTGTTTAAATTTTCTTCTGTTATATCTCCAAAATCAATTTCAATATTAAACTTTTCTTCAAGATTACCAATTAAATTCATAATAGCCAAAGAATCTAGTATTTTATTTTGAATTAAGTTATTTTCATTTTTATTAATATTTAATTCCATATCTTCTGTTAAAATTTTTATAATTTGCTTTTTCATTTTTTCTCCTTAATAATTTTCTTTTAAATATTTTCTATCAATTTTTCCATTTTGATTTAGTTTAAAACAATCCAATCTTATAATTTTTGTAGGTATCATATAGTTTGGTAATTTATCAACCAAATATTTTTTTATATCAATTTCTTCTTCACTTTCATAAAAGCAAATGATTTCATCTTTAAAAATACAAGCTACATTTTTAATTAAATCGTGTGAATTTATAATATTTTCAATTTCACCTAATTCTATTCTATGACCCTTGTATTTTATTTGATTATCTACTCTTCCATAACAAACTAATTCCCCATGTTTATTATACGCGACAATATCTCCTGTGTTATAGATTAAGTCTTGATAATTATTATGTAAAGGATTTTGAATAAAGCTATTGTTAGTTTTTTTATTATCATTGTAATATCCATAGCTTACACCACAACCTCTTACAAATAAAAGTCCTTTAATGTCTATATTGTTTTTTGTTATTAGTTGCATATTTTCATCAAATACCAATAATTGTGTATTTTTATACCCCACCCCAATAGGTATTATTTCATTATCTAGAATTTCTCTTTCAAAAATATAATAAGAACAAGTATCTGTAATCTCTGTTGGTCCATATAAATTTGCATACTCAATGTTTGGAAATTGTTTTCTCCATTTATTGAAAGTTTTTGTAGGCATTATTTCACCACTCCAATAAACTCGCTTTAGTTCATTTAATTCAAGTTTATCAAAATCTTTAAAATTTGAAAAATATGTTAAAACTGTAGGAACCCAAATAATAGTGTTAATTTTCATTTCTTCTAAATATTTGATTATTTTTATAGGAAAAGCGTATGCCGAATTTGGGATTATATGCAATGTTGCACCAACCGCTATTGTTGGGAATATATCTTTTATAGAAGCATCAAAATAAAAAGGTGTTTGGTTTGCCAAAATAAAATCACTATTAAATTTAAAAGTTTCACAAATTGCTAAAGCATAATCAATCACACCTTTATGTGATATACAAACACCCTTAGGTTCGCCAGTTGAGCCTGAAGTAAATAAAACATACAATAAATTATTATCTATGTGCTCATTATATTTTTGCTTTAGTAAATCATAATCTGTACTAAAATTATCAATATCTTCAATGAATACTGTGTGTATATTGTAATTTAACTGTGTATTTTTATTGGTTATTATAATTTTTGGTTCTAATTTTGAGATTATTTTATCTAATCTCTCTTTAGGAGTATCTTCACTAAGTAAGGTATAAAAATTACCACTTTTAGCAACTGCAAAAAAAGATATTAAACAATCAATTCCTTTTGGGAGAATTATTAAAATTGGAAATTGCTCATTTAAATTATCAATGGTTTTAATAATATGACTAGCTAGTTTATCTGTATACTCATCTAGTTTACTATAAGTGATTTTATTTTTTTTATTCAAAGCTAAACTAGTAGTGAAAGGTTCTACTATAGCAACTTTATCTGGAAAATTTTTGCTTGATTTTTTTAAAAAATCTATAATATTGTTTATCATTTTAATTCCTTATAGTTTTATAATTTCTTGATAAATTCTTTCGCAGTTTTTAGAATCTTTAAATACGAAAGTATTATTAATTCTCTCTTGGTATTTTTGTTCAATATTAAAATCTAATTTAAATAAATTTTCTAATTCTTTTATTAAACTACCTTCTGTTTCAACAACTGCTCCAAACCCATCTCTTTCATATTCAAAATATCCTTGTGCATATGTGTGGTTTGCAAAAAATTCATCTTTATCAAATTGATAATAAATTACAGGTTTATTAATTAAAGCCATTTCAAATGCGATTGAAGAATAATCAGTTATCAAGGCCTTGGAAGTTATCAATTCTTCTTGTAGTGAAATATCACTTAAATTATAAAAATTAACATATTGGCTTGTTAATTTTTGGTATTCATCTTTGTAAACACTCATAGCTTGATGTAATAAGACTTTTATTTTATAATTATGAGCTTTTAGGATATCCAATACTTTTTGGTTCATTAAAAAACTTTTATATGTTTTAAAGTAATTAGAATCTATAATATCATTAATTTTATTTCTTTCTGAAGTATTGTTTTTATTAGTTACTAAATACTGTCTCCAAGTAGGCATTAGTATTATTGTATTTGTTGAATTTGTATGTTTTACAAGATGAATTAAATTATCATGTCTAGCAAAACCTGTTAATCTAGTTTCTTTATGAGAAAATTTATAATTTTCATTTGTTATAGAATTATATTCTGCCTTGGTTGCGGTTATAAGTAAATCTATAGTTTTGCCATTAAGCCAATTTGATAAATTATCTTTAGTTATACCATGCTGTAGAAATACAAATTTGGTTTTAGAGAATAAATCAAAATCATTTAAAAAATATCTATCAGCATGTGATGAAATTAAAACTTGCGTTTCTTTTGCTATTTTGTAATATGTATGAGATTTAAACTCTACTAAGTTAAAACCCTCCTCTTTTAATCTTTCCCAATCTTTTGACTTTTTATCTAAAACAAAACATATTTTTTTATCAAGATGATTTTTCATAACATATCTATATAAATGCTCTGCATTATCATCAGCCCTCATATCAGAATCTATAAATACCCAAATATTAGAATTATTTGAAGAAATTTTATTTAAATCATAAATATAATTTCCATATCCAATCATCATTTCTTTATTATCTAAATAAAGCTTAAAGTTATTTGCTAAAAATGAATACTTAATCCACACATAGTTTTCATAAATAAATATTTCATCTATAAATTTATGTTCTATTGTTTTTTTACTAATAATTTCATAATTACCGTTGTCAAATTCTACTTTTAAATTCCAGTTTTTATTTCTAGTAAAAAAACTAAGTAAAATTTCATTTTTATAATTGCATATTTTTTTGATATAACAAATATTGAAATTTGAATCTTCTTTTTTAAAGCAATTTAACATACCTATTTTATAATAAAAATCACATCCAGCGATATTAAACTTTTCAATTGTTGTAACTTTAATATGTTTAAAAAGTTCATTTAAATTTTGCTTATAAATTTTTATTTCATCTTTGTTTAACTTTGATATAGTCTTAGGGTTGTTTAATATAATTCTTATTTGCCAAATATGATGATATAGACAAACATTTTGTATAAATATATTATTATTTTTTTTTATAATTTCTAGTGTTCCATTTTTTGTAACATTTAAAAAATACTCATTATTAATTCCTTTATCAAGCGTAGAACTCT
>NZ_JACGAY010000034.1:0-10916 GCF_020137705.1 Campylobacter sp. RM9333 | reverse complement strand
ATTTATAAGGTAGTTTAAATATTTGTTTTTTAAATAATTTAATTTTAAAATCATAAAAAAATTCATTTAAATGTGTAATTTTATATTTGTATGTCATAATAACCTTTAAAAATTTTTAATATTTTAGGATAAAAATGCAAATCAGTATAATTTCAACTGTGTGTTATAAAAATAAAAAACATTTCATATATAAAAGAGCATTAGAGTTAATTGAATATTTTAAAAATACAAACTATGAATTTATAATATCTGATGCTAGTAAAAATAAAATATTAAAATCTAACTACCCAAATATAAAAATTATACACACTAAATATCAAAATCCATTTTCTCCAGGAATCGCTAGAAACCAAGCAATAATACATTCTAGTAAAAAATATATATTATTTTACGATATTGATTTATTAAATGATGATAATTTTTTTATTAAATTATCAAATAAAGTAAATCAAGAATTAGAAACTAATATAAAAAAATTTATTTTAATTCCATTTGTATATCTAACCAAAACAGGAACACAAGAATTTGAAACAAACAAAAATTTATCTATATTAAAAAATAGCTATTTAGAAGGTTCTAGAAAACTTATAGAAAATATAGGTCTTAATGGGGTTATTATGATTATTAACAAGGAGTATTTAAAAAATATAGGCTTATTTGATATAAATTTTCAAGGCCATGGTGGCGAAGACCTAGAATTAGTTCATAGATTAATTGCAAACAACCCTATCGCAAAAAAACCAAATGATTATTATATTAATGAAACTTCAAATATAGTTGCAAACCTAAAAGGTTTTAGAAAGTATATGGCGTACTATACACTTCCATTATTTTTTGAAGATTTAATATTAATTCATAGATGGCATGATAGACCATTATTTAATAAATTTTATTTCAAAAAATCAACTAACCAAGACTTACTTATAAAAAAAATGAAAGAGTATGATTATAAAAATAATAATGTTTGGAAAGATGAAAGAGAATTACCAGAATTTATAACCTATTTAAAACAATTATGTAAAAAATATAACATTGAAAATAGCATAGGTTTATATTCTTATGATAAAAAATATAATAAATATAGCTTAAAATCTAAATTAAGAAAATTAATTACTAGACCAAAAGATTTTTTTAAAGATATTAAATTAAGGAAAACAAAATGAAACACATATTTAGAGAATACGATATTAGGGGGATTTTTGGGACTGAGATTAGTCCTAGTTTTACTAAGGCTTTAGGTTTTGTAATAGGTAAAATTATGCTTAGTAAAAATGCAAAAAGCGTAAGCGTAGGCTATGATGCAAGACTTAGTAATAAAGTCTTAAATAATGCTTTAATTTATGGGCTAAATCGTGCAGGAATTAAGGTTTATTCACTTGGACTTGTTCCTACTCCACTTGGGTATTTTAGCAATTACGCTTATGAAATTGATGCAAATATTATGATAACAGCATCACATAACCCTAAAGAATACAATGGCTTTAAAATCACTATAAATAAAGAAAGTTTTTTTGCAAAAGAGCTTAGTGATATTTATACTGAAGTTGCAAATCACATAAAAGATTTTGATAATAAGATTGAAAATGTCGAATATGAAGAATTAGATATTAAAACAAAATATATTGAGTTTTTACAAAAAGAATTTGCTCATCTTAAAAACGCCAATATAAATCTAGCAATTGATACGGCTAGTGGTGCAGCTTGTGAAGTTGTAGCAAACATTTTAGATATTTTAAATATTAAATACGCTCACTATTTTAGTGAATTTGATGGTGAATTTAAATCTCACGAGCCAGACCCAACAGAAGAAGAAAATCTATTTGCTATTAAAAATGAGCTTAATTTTAGCAATTTTTCTCATCATTGCCCTACTCCACTTTATAAAAATAACTATGTTAAAAATACTGCGACACTTGGCTTTGGTTTTGATGGAGATGCTGATAGAATTGTATGTGTTTTAAAAGATAAAATCATTAAAGGTGATGAGCTTTGCTATCTATTTGCAAATAATATTAAAAATCCTAAAATCCTTTGTGAAGTTAAATGCTCAAAAGTAATTTTTGATAAAATTAACGAGCTAGGAACTTGCTCAATGTGTAAAACAGGTCATTCAAATATCAAAAAAGCTATAAAAGAATTAAATGTAGATTTAGCAGCAGAACTTAGCGGACATGTATTTTTTAATGACAAATATTATGGATACGATGATGCGATTTATTCTATGCTAAGAATTATTGAGCTATATTTAAAAAATCCTAATTTTATTGATATTTTAAATAACTTACCTAAAGCATATTCAAGTAATGAAATAAAAATAAAAGTAAATGAAAATGATAAATTTAATATAATAAATACTTATAAAGAAAAAATAAAATCTCTTAATCTAAATGCTAAGCTAATTGAAATTGATGGAGTGAGATTAGAATTTGAAAATGGATTTTCACTACTTCGCGCAAGTAATACTAGCCCTTATTTAGTAGCTAGATTTGAAAGTATCAGCGAAGATAAGTTAAAAGAAATCAATGATTTTACCTTTAAACTTTTAGATGAAATAATTAAAAATTAATTAGTTAATAAGTTTAGGTTAATATAACTAAAAAATTTTAAAATACCCCCCCCCCACGCTCAATATTACATTGTGGGGGTAGTATTCTAAGTGAAAGAAAGTATGAATATAAATAGTTTAATAAGTAAATTTAATAATGAAAATATTTTATTTTTACAAGGACCTTTAGGGCCTTTTTTTAAGCGTTTTAGCAAATACCTTAATAAAAACAATAAAATATACAAAATTAATTTTACGGCGGGTGATTTTATATTTTATCCATCAAAATATAATTACAAAGGAAGTTTAAACAATCTTAAATCATACTTAGATAATTTTTATAAACTCAATAAAATCACTTGCATTATATTATTCGGCGATACTAGGCCAATTCATGAAATAGCAATTAATTTAGCTAAAAAATTAAATATAAAAATATATGTATTTGAAGAAGGATATTTAAGACCAAATTATATTACTTGCGAAATGACTGGCGTTAATGCAAACTCACTTATGAGTAAAAATAAAAATGATTATAAAAAACTAAATACTTATAAAGAAAACTCAAAACTATTTAAATCAAGTTTTAAAATAATGGCTTTTTATGCTTTAATGTATTATACATTTAGCATTATATTTCAAGTATTTTATAATAACAAAAACTATCATAGACCACTAAATATAATGGAGCTTTTTAGATGGTTTAGACATTTTTATAGAAAGGCTAAATATTCAATTTTAGAAAAAAATGTAGATAATTTAGCTAAAAAATATTCCAAAAAATATTTCTTAGCAGTTCTTCAAGTACATAACGATAGTCAAATAAAAAAGCATTTTAAAGACAAAGGTATGAAAAAATTCATAGTTAAAACCATAAAATCATTTGCTAAAAATAGAGCAAATAATAATGTTTTGATATTTAAACACCACCCATTAGATATTGCATATACTGATTATTCAAATATTATAAATGAACTTACCAAAAGACTTGGTATAAATGATAAGGTGTTTTATATTCATCGTGGAAATATCCCAAATCTTTTAAAAAATGCTAAAGGCTGTATATGTATAAATAGCACGGTGGGAATGCAAGCACTTTATCATAATTGCCCTACTATAGTATTGGGTAATGCAATTTATAATATAGATGGTTTAGTCTATAAAAATGACCTTGATAGCTTTTGGCAAAATGCTCATAATTTTGTAAGCGATTATGATTTATACTTGAAATTCCAAGGGTATTTATTAAAAAACAATCAATATAATGCAAATTTTTACTTAAATTTCAAAGAATTTGAAATAGGAAATTAAATGTGGCATATAATAAACGCGCTTATTTTAAGAGAGCTTAAAACTAGATTTGGTAAAAACCCAACTTTAGGTTATGTATGGGTTATACTTGAACCTATGATGCATGTTTTGTTTATGCTAGTAATTTTTACTTTAATTAGAAATAGATTATTACCACAAGTTCCTTTTAGCTTATTTTTAATAACAGGTATGGTTCCGTTTTTTATGTTTAGAAATATTGTTAATTTTATAATGAATGGAATTGAAGCTAATAAAAGTTTATTTACTTACAAGCCAGTTCGCCCTATTCATGTATTTTTAGCTAGAGCCTTACTAGAAGGTATTTTATATTTTGTTATTTTTTGTATTTTAATGATTACAACGGGATTTTTTATAAACTATAATATTATTCCATTTAATATTGTTTATAGTCTTTTAATGTTTATTTGGCTAGTTATTATTGCATTTGCTTTAGGACTTTTACTAGCTGTTGTTTTTTATGGTAGAGATGTTATAAAAAATATTATAGGTTATGCACTTACTATGATGTATTTTGGTTCTGCTATTATGTTTCCTTTATGGATAGTCCCAAATCAGATGATAGATATTCTAGCTTATAACCCAATCTTGCATATAATTGAACTTTTTAAAGAAAATTATTTTGAAACCTACCCTATAGTAACTCAAATTAATATTGAATATCCTTTAATTTGCACTTTAGTTTTATTATTTTTTAGTCTTGGCTTATATTATAAAAAAAGAGTGGAGCTTGGCACTGCATGATTAGACTTGAAAATATCACAAAATACTTTGTATTAAACAATAAAAAAAAGCATTATATTTTTAAGGATTTAAATTTTACTTTTCCTGATAATTGCTCAATCGGTCTAATGGGAAAAAATGGTGCAGGAAAATCTACAATGCTAAGAATTTTAGGCGGACTTGACATTCCTAATCGTGGTAAGGTAATAATTGATAAGAGTATTTCTTGGCCTGTTGGATTTGCAGGTGGATTTCAAGGAAGCTTGAGTGCTAGAGATAATATCAAATTCATAGCTAGAATCTACGGATATAGTGGAGAAGCTTTAAAAGAAAAAATAGAATATGTAAAAGAATTTGCTGAACTTGGAGATTATTTTGATGAGCCTATTAGAAGCTATTCATCAGGTATGAGAAGTAGAATTTCATTTGGTCTTAGTATGGCTTTTGATTTTGATTATTATCTAATAGATGAAGCAGGAGCAGTTGGTGATCCATCTTTTAGAGAAAAAAGTAGAAAAGTATATGAAGAAAAATTATCAAAATCAAAGGTAATTATGGTTTCACACGATATTAACGAAATAAAAACTTGGTGTGATAAAATAGTTTTTTTAGACAATGGAATAGCCACAATCTATGATGATATAGATGAAGGAATTAATAAATATAAAGAAAGTTGCTAATGAAAAAAAAGATTATAAAATTTATAACAAGCTTTAAAATTATCATAGTTTTAAGCTTAATTTCACTGATTTATTTTGCTTTTATAGCAAGTTCAAGATATGAAAGTACAGCAATAATTGGAGTAAAATCTACAAGCACTACCACTGATACATCTAGCCTAATACCAATAATAGGACTTACAAGTTCATCTAAAGAAGATTTAATGTATCTTAAAGAATATATAAACTCATACGATATGCTAGCAATTTTGCAAAAAGATATAAATATCAAGGCTATGTATGAAGGAAAAATTGATTATGAATTATTTTTGAAAAATCTTGATGTAAAAGAAGATTTTTTAAAATATTATCAAAGTAGAATAAAGGTAGTTTATGATGATATTACCGGACTTTTAAGTATTAAAATTAACGCATTTTCTCCAGAGGATTCTAAAAAAATAGCCGATACGATACTTAAGGAAAGTGAAAATTTCATAAACGAAATATCACATAAAATCGCAAGAGAACAAATGAGTTTTGCAAAAGAAGAATTAGAAAAAGCTAGTTTAGAGCTAAGTAAAGCCCAAGATGAAATAAATAAATTTCAAAATACAAATTCCATGCTAGACCCTGTAAGTCAAGCAAAAACCCAATCAGCTATAAAAACACAAATAGAAGAAAAAATAATAGCAAAAGAAGTAGAACTTGCCACATTAAATAGTTACTTAAACTCAAATACTCCACAAGTAAAAGCATTAAAATCAGAATTAGACGCACTAAAATCTCAATTAAAAAAAGAAGCTAATAAATTAACTTCAAAAGATAAAAATGATAAATTAAATTATTTAGCAATTGATTTTAGCAATCTTAGTTTTAAATTAAAATTCGCTGAAGATGCTTATAAATTAGCTCTAGCATCTTATGAAAAATCAAGACTAGAAGCTAATAAAAAGTTAAAACAAGTTATTATAATTTCTTCGCCGGTTTTATCAGAAATTGCAATATATCCAAATGTAATTTATGATGTATTCTCAGTATTTTTTATATTAACATTAGTTTTTGGAATTATTAAATTTACATATTCAATAATAGAGGAGCATAGATATTAATGAAAAAAATATTTTATATATTAGTATTTTCAATATTAGCATTTGCAGTTGATGTAGCAAATATAGCAGTAAATAATACTCAAGAAGAAATATCGCAACAAGTGAATAATAAAACATTTGGAGCACACCTATTCTCAGGTAATTTTAAGCAATTTAGCAAACATATTTATAATCCAGATTATAAAATCGCAATAGGAGATATAATAAATATTAAGCTTTGGGGTGCAGTAGAATTACAACAAAAATCAAGCGTTGATTCTCAAGGAAATATATTTATTCCACAAGTTGGAGTTATTCATTTGTTAGGAGTTAGCAATAAAGATTTAGTAAATATTATTCAAAATAAAGTAAGAAATACCTATAAATCAAATGTATATTCATACGCAGATATGGATACTTACCAAAATATTTCAGTATTTGTTACGGGAAATGTAAATAAACCAGGACTTTATGAAGGGCTTAGCTCGGATTCTTTAATTCAATACATTGATAAAGCAGGTGGAATAAATCTTGAATATGGAAGCTTTAGAAATATTCAAATTCTAAGAAACAACCAACTAATTAAACAAATAGACTTGTATGATTTTTTATTAAATGGCAAATTAGATTATTCTATGTTTAAAAATGGCGATGTAATTTTAGTAAAACAAATCAATGGCTATGCAAGTGCTAGTGGTGATGTATTAAAGCCTTATAGATTTGAATTAGGAGAGAATTTAAAAACATTAAATGATTTAGCTATTTTATCTAATGCAAAACCAACTGCAACAAATGCAATCATAAAAAGTTATGATGAAAATAACAAACTCCGTATAAATGCTTATAAAAAAAGTGAATTTGAAAATGTATATATTAATAATGCCGATGAAGTGGAATTTAGACCAGATTACACAGCAGATAAAATAAACATAAAAATTGAAGGCGAACACAATAGCTTACATTCATTAGTTTTAGATAAAGGAACTACATTGCAAGAAGCTCTTAGTTTATTAAATATGAATGATTTATCTAATAAACAAGCAGTGCAAGTGTATAGAAAAAGCGTAGCAGCTCTTCAAAAAAAATTAATTGAAGCCCAGCTAAAAGAGTTAGAAACCTTAGCGCTAACCACAACTTCAGCTACTTCAGAAGAAGCAAAAATTAGAGATAATTGGGGAACTAATATTTTAAAGTTTATTGAAAGAGCTAGAGCAATTGAGCCTAAAGGGCAAATCGTAATTGATGATGAAAAATTATATTCTTCAATTGTTCTTGAAAATGATGATGTTATTAATATACCTAGCAAAAATAATTTAGTTGTAATTCAAGGAGAAGTTGCTCTTCCTGGTGCATTTATTCATCAAGATAAATTAAAAATAAAAGATTATATTAAAATGGCTGGGGATTTAAATACTAGAGCTGATAAAAAAAGAATTTTATTAATACACGCTAATGGAAAAGCAGATAAAATAAGCTTAGGAACTTTTAGCAGTGATAAAAATGCTAAAGTTTATGAAGGAGATTCAGTATTAGTATTACCTAAAATTGAAACTTACAACCTTCAAGTAACCGGTGTAATAACTCAGATTTTATACCAAATTGCAGTAGCAACTAAAGTAATTTTAGATATTTAATTTTATGAAAGGAAACACTATGAAAAAATTATTTTTAATTATAGGAGCACCTGGTAGTGGTAAAACTACTGATGCTAGCATAATTGCTAAAAACGAAAACTACACACACTATTCAACAGGCGATTTATTAAGAGCTGAAGTTGCAAGTGGAAGCGAATTAGGAAAACAAATAAACGAGCTTATTTCAAAAGGAAATCTAGTGCCTTTACAAATAGTTGTAAATACAATTATGAGCGCACTTAAAAAAGCTCCAAGTGATGTTATATTAATAGATGGTTACCCAAGAAGCGTTGAACAAATGCACGCACTTGATAGCGAATTAGCTAAATCAAACGAAGTAAATCTTAGTGCTGTTATTGAAGTATTTGTAAGCGAACAAGTAGCAAAAGATAGAGTTTTAGGTCGTGCTAGGGGTGCTGATGATAATGAAGAAGTATTTAATAATCGTATGAAAGTATATACCGAGCCTTTAGCTGATATTTTAAATTTTTATAAAGCAAAAAATCTACATATACAAATCAACGGCGAACGCACAATTGAAGAAATTGTTGCAAATATGAGTGAAGAAATTAAGAAAAAAATCTAATCAAGGAGAAAAAAAATGGATATTACAAAAATTAAAAGTGGAAATGCAGAGAAATTAAATGCAGTTATAGAAATTCCTTATGGCTCAAATATTAAATATGAGCTAGATAAAGATAGTGGGGCAATCATGGTTGATAGAGTTATGTATTCGGCTATGTTTTACCCAGCAAATTATGGTTTCGTGCCAAATACACTTGCAGCTGATGGTGATCCTGTTGATGTGCTTGTATTAAATGAGTACCCAGTTCAAGCAGGTGCTGTTATTCCTTGCCGTTTAATCGGTGTTTTAATTATGGAAGATGAAAGCGGTATGGATGAAAAATTACTTGCAGTTCCTGTTAGCAAGATTGATCCAAGCTATGATAATATCAAATCTTTAGAAGACCTAGCACCACACAAACTTGCAAAAATCAAAAACTTTTTTGAAACATACAAAGCATTAGAAAAAGGTAAATGGGTAAAAGTTCAAGATTTTAAAGGCATAGCTGAAGCTACAAAAATACTTGAAGAATCAATCAAAAACTATAAATAATATTAGCAGTCTTTAAAGACTGCTTTTAGATTAATTTTATCAAATGTTCTTATTTCTTATAAAAATTACAAGTCATAATAATCTAATTTAAAATATACAAAATCTCATTAATAATGCATAAGCAAAAATATTATTATGCTAATTTTGTAAGTTAATACTGATTTTGTTGCTAGTATTATTTATAAATGCGTATATTTTAAATCATTTAGTATCTTATTAATTTCTTTATAAAATTATTCATTTTAATTTTAATACTCATTAAAAATCATATAATTTAACTATATTTTAAGTTATAATTAAAGGTGTTTTTAGAATTTGATTTGTTTTAGAAATTAACTTAAAACTGCGTTGTATTAGAATTTCAAGGAATTTTATAAAGTATATTTTTTTAACTTTATTTTAACACTTGCTAAAACCTTAAACCATATTCAAAATCACAAAAATACTCATTTATAGGATTTATGTTATATATTTTGTAAAGTTTCATAAAAAATATATATGTTATAAGTGCATGGTTTTATATATTAATTTTCAAGCTTTAAAACTCTATTATACAAAGCTTTAAGTGATTTTTACAATCAAATATTTTAAAAATTTTGCTATATATAACATATACCCACTACAAATATACTTATAACAACCAATAAAAATATAAAATAATTGAGCTTGAATACTTAAAAAATAATAATTAAATTAAAATTCTAATAATTTTGAAGATTATAAAAAGATAAAAGCTTGAGCTAGTTGTTACTAGCTCAAGTTATGTGTTAAGAGTGGTGGTTTATATTATTAAATTCATCTAAATGTGTTAAGTCTTTAGAAGCTGCATCAAATGCAACTGAACCTAGTTTTAGATTAATATAACCTTCTTGAACTTGTGCTGGTTGAGCTATAGTTTCATTAAAGATATCTTTTTGAGTATCTAAAATATCCCCAACATTTACCTTAGTTTCATCTTTAGCTTCAACTTTTTCTTCTTTAATAGTTGGAATACTAATTCCAGCATCATCTCCTAAAATTGCACTTGGGTTAAGGTTAATAAAGTTACCAGCGTTAATTTCAAAAGTATGACTAATTGCTGGTTCGCCAACTGGTTTGCACGCTACACAATCAAATACTTCATAATGATATGAGTTGCCTTTTTCACCTGTTAAGCCGATTTCAAATTTACCGCTATCCCAAATTGTAATATTTGTCCAGCTTTCAACCTTACCTGTAGCATCATTAACTAGATTTACTATTAATTCTGAACCTGGTTTTGCAGTTCCTGTAATAACTGGGCTTACGCTATCAGTTACATAACCATTAATTTTTTCAATAGCACTATTGCTATTTGCTTGATAGTAAATACCTTCATTGATTGTAATATGATTATTACTTACAACAACTTCACTTGGAACAACCACATCTACATTAGCATTGTTATCGTTAGCTACTTCATCTTTAGCTGTATTTAGGTCTATTGTAAATGCAAATTCTTTAACAAGTCCTGTTTTTAAGCTTGATAAATATACTTTATATGTTCCAACTTCCCAACCACTACCATCTACTCTGTTTGTTAAATCAGGAGTATATGTAAATGTTCCATCTGGTGCAGCTTGGAATTCTTTCATAATTAATTCATCTTGTCCTGTTGCATTATTAGCTTTTACAAATCCTAATACTATTGTATCATTAGCAACTGATTTACCAACAAATGTTGGAGTAGTATCAAATGTTCTACCACCATTTGGAATTTCAGTTAAGTTGTTGAAATATCCACCTTCATCACCTTGTAATACTTTAAAGTTAAATACATTGTTATCTTGGCTATTGCTATCC
>NZ_JACGAY010000033.1:0-11843 GCF_020137705.1 Campylobacter sp. RM9333 | reverse complement strand
TAGTGGGGGTTTGATAAAAAAGGGCTTAAAGCCCTTTATTTTAAAATGTATATCTAATAGTTGAGTTTATTTCATAATCATTTGTAAGTTTTGTGCCAAAGCTTCTTTCAACACTTAAATTCAATCTTAAATTATCGCTAAATGTATATGCTGTGCCAACGCTTACAAATCCTCTATCGCTAGCTCCTAATTTGCTTTTTACCTTAGCATTTACTCCTTTTATAATATCGCCAATTAAAAGGTCTGCTTCTTTAGTTTGAGTATCAATTACTGCCCCAACACCAGCTCTAAATGTAAAATCATTTACGCTATAACCTGCAAATATTTGTGGTTTAAATATTAATGGAGAGTGAGCATCTACATTTATTTTAAATTTATTAAAGATTTTTAAGCTTGATTCATATTTGCCGATATATCCAGTGATTATCTCAAGGCTTGGTTCAAGATAAAAATTATTATTTACATTAAATCTATATCCACCCTCTGCACTAACTAAGAATGAATTTTGAGATTTAACATCAACAAATTTACTATCATAACTACTTCTTATATATTTTAATACCAAATCAGCAAAATATCCATCATTGTGAATATAACTTAAATACGCTCCTACGCTAGTGTCTTTTGCTCTTACACCTGCATTGATTTTATCATAGCCAAATAGCACACCAGCAAGAATATCAGCATTATTTAAGCTAGTTTTTTTATCTGCACCAATTTGGGTTGAATAGTAATTGAAATTATTGTTACCATTGCTAAAACGACCACCATAAATTCTAAACCAAGTCCCAATATCCGCATTTAAACCACGCACTTCACCTAAACGCTTATTCATATTATTGATTTGAACATTTAAAGTGCTTAGAGCTTCTGCTGTTATATCGTCTTTTTTCTCATCTAAAATTGTTGTAGCTATTTGATTTGCTAAGGTTTGTGCTTGTGCTTTTACTTCAGGAGCTGCATTGCTTAAATCTCCATTGTGTGAAGCTGCTAAAGTGATTAATGCGTTAGCGTGAGTTTGAGTATTAGCCGTATAAATACCACTTGACATTAATTGGTCTTTAACTTTTTTACCTTCTTCTGTATTGTTTGTAATATTTGCTTCAATACTTTCTAATTCTTTTTTTAAGTTTTCTAAATCTTTATTAGCTGTATTTAATCCATTTATAGCTTCATTTAAATTTATATTTGCTAAATCAAGCTCAGCTAGAGCATCTGCTTGTGCTTTATTAGCATTAGCTACAGCCAACTTAGCATCTTCGTAATCTTTAACTGCTTGTTCTAAATTACTTTTAGCTATCATTTTTTCTGCTGTTTTTGTTTCTAAATCTTTTTGAATGTTTGCTAATTCTAATTTTTTATTATCATATAATGATTTATCATTCAATTGTTTTTGTTCTGTTGAATATTTTTGATTTTCTAATTCTTTTGCTTTAAGTCTTGCATTTGATAGTTCTTTGTCTGCTAAATCTCCAGCTATTAATATATCTTTATTTTGTTCGTCTAAATCAGTAATTGCTTTTTGTGCTGCACTCAACTCAACTTCTTTTTGTTGTAACTGTGTTTGAAGAAGCTGTTTTTCTTCTTCACTTGCTTGTTGAATTTTTTCTTGCAACGCTAAATGTTCTTTTCCTATTTCATCTTCTTTTTTTACTAATTCATTTTTTTGCTTATTTACTTCCAAAACTTTTGCATGTGCTTCATCACGTTTTTTCTCTATAGTAGCCACTTCTTGTTTTGCAGTTTTTAACTGTTCATCTAATTTAGGTAATTCTATTTCATATGATTTAATTTTTATTTCTAAATCACTCATTGTGCTTGTTAAAATTGTATTTTTATCACTTAAATCATCGACAGTGCCAGTTAAACCTTGTAATTCCACATTAATTTTGTTTTTCAATGATTCTTTATTAGATTCTTCTAGTTTTAATTCTTTTACCTTACTTACAGTAGTGTCATAAGCTTTTTGCTTTATATCTTTTGTATCTTTTGCAGAAGTTAAAATTTTATTGGCATTATCTATTAGAGTATTTTGCTCTTCAATCTTGCTTTCTAACTCTGTTTTTTGACTTAAAAAAGTTTCTAAACTATTACTTAAACTATTTTCTACTGCATATACATTTGTCCCTAGTAGTGCCACTGCACAAACCGATGAAAATAATACTTTTTTCATAATTTCTCCTTATTATAAATTCCATCTAAATATAATATTTTTTTGTAAATTTTATTAGATTATTAGGAAAAAATTATTATAGAATAATAAAATTTATTATTTATTAATTTTAATGATAATATTTTTTGAAGAAAACTCACATTTTAAATCATCAACAACATAAGTTAAATCATCAATTATTTGAGTAAAACCATTTTGAGTTTTTGAGTAATTTTTCTTAGAAAATATATTTTTACATAAAATTATATCTTTTAACAAATCATCATAATACCATTTGCCAAAGAATTTTTCATTAAAGCTTTTTTTGGTATAGCATTCGTTGTTAAAACATATTTTTTCATTGATTTTAAAAGTATTTATGTATTTTCCAAGTGTATATAAATCAAGACTTAAATCACCTTTATTATCCTTTAAAAAACCTTGTCCTTTAAATTTAATAATATCACTTTTAATAGTTAGATTTATAGTTGTAGTTGGAATTTGCTTAGCACAAGAGCTAAAGAATAGGGCTAAAATTAGCCCTAAGTAAATCTTATTTACCATTTAAAAAATCTCTTAAATTATTCACCATCATTGCTACTAGTCTTGTAACACACTCACAAGCAGTCCAAGCTATGTGCGGGGTGATTATTAGATTTTGCTTTTTACTTATGTTTAATAAAGGATTATCAGCACTCATTGGCTCAACTTCTACAACATCAAGCCCAACGCGGATATTTTTACTATCAATTGCTTTTGCGAGTGCTACTTCATCAATTATCCCGCCACGCCCAAGATTTAGCAAATACGCATTATCTTTCATCATTGTTAGTTCTTTTTCGCTGATTAATTTATATGATTTGTCGTTAAGTGGAGCGTGAATGCTTATAATATCGCTATTTTTTAGCAATTCTTCTAAGCTAACTTTTTTAAAATCAGCATTGTTATTATTACCACTAAGACTTGTATAAATCACATTAGCACCAAACATTTGTGCTATTTTTGCAACTTCTTTTCCAATAGCTCCAAGTCCTATAATTCCCCAAGTTTTGCCTTCTATTGTGTAAATTCTTCTTGAATAATCGCAAAATAGTTCGCTCTTAGCCCAATTGCCTTTTTTTGTGTAGTCATTATAATAAAGAGTTTCGTTCATTAATGATAAAAGTAGAGCATAAGTATGTTGAGCCACACTTTTTGTGCTATAACCTGCTACATTTTTAACTACGATATTAAATTCTTTTGCTGCAACCAAATCAACCGTATTCATACCCGTTGCACTAATTAAAATTAGTTTTAAATCAGGGCAAGCTTGCATAACTTCACGGCTCATTTTGATTTTATTAATCACTGCTACTTCGCATTTTTCTAATCTTTTTACTACTTCATTAGGCGATGATTTTTCATATAATACAACTTCGCCAAATTCTTTAAATGCGTCAATGTTTTCTCCACCTAAGGTGTTTGCGTCTAAAAATACAATTTTCATTCTTTCTCCTTTTTATAAATTAAAGCATTTTTTATCTCATCAAGATTTGTTATAAAACCACGATTAATTAGATTAATAACATCGCTAGATGCAAAGACTAAACTAGCTATTTTGTCAATATGTTTTAAAAACTCATCTTCTTTTATAAAATCACTTATTTTAGTAGGTAAATTGATTTCTTTGTAAAACTTAAGCAATTTTTCATATTCATCATATTTTTTCTCAATTAGTAATTGGACTAAAATACCAAATGCTACTAATTCTCCGTGCAAGAAGTTTTTTTCTATTTCTTTAATATAACTTATCGCATAGCAAGTTGCGTGAGCAAAAGCCCCATTATATTCAATATTAATTGAGCGTGAAACATAGCCAGTATTTACTATTATTGACATTACGACATTTTTAAAACTCAAATCATCATTTAAAGATTTTGCATATTCATAGTTTAAATCTACGCACAAATTACTACAAATTTTGCCAAAAGAATTTGAGTAATTTACGCCTATATTATTAGCTTTTGCATATTTTAATTGCAAATCAAATTCGTAAAATTTCGCCATCGTATCGCCAATACCTGCTATTAAATACCTTTTAGGAGCGTTTTTAATAGTTTCTAAATCTATAAAACATTTAAAAGGTGGTTCTTTAAAAAGCGCTAATTCTTTAAACTTTTCATCTTCATAAATAACAGATAGAGCAGATACAGCAGCACAAGTTGCAGCGATTGTTGGTATAGTAATTATTTTTAGATTAAAAGCATTTGCTATGTATTTTGAAGTATCTAAAACCTTACCACCACCAATTGCTAAGACTAAATCAAATTCTAAGCCTTTGCATTCATTTATAATTTTATTAATATCATTAAACGAGCATTCTTTAGTATGCGTTAGATGATAATTGCCACTAATTGCGTATTCTAATTTATCTTTAAATTTCGCAAATGCCGTAACTCCAGCAATAACTAAAATATTTTTATAATTTTGTAATTCTTGTTTTAAATTCTTTTTAATATCAAAATCAACTACAAATGAAGTAAGACTTAGAATTTCTTGCATATTTTTCCTTTATTTAATAATGTGTCCTACGAATTGTGCGTAATTATCTATAATAGTTCCACCTTTTCTAAATCCAAGTCCGCACGCTTCGTAGGCAAAAAATACCCCAGCTTGATAGAACTCGCCATTATATTCGTTAAGTTCTGCAAATTCTTGATAAATAAATCCGTTATTTTCATAATCTCCATTATTTTTTGTAATTATTTCGCCATTTTTGTCCAAAATCGTAACATTTGCACCTTCACGACCAAAAAACGGCTTTTTAACTTGTTTAGCGTTTTCAAGTGGTAAAAAGCTAGTTTTTAATAAATATTTATGATTTGGATAAAGCTGCCATAAAATCTCTAAAATAGCCTTGCTTTGAAATAATAATGTATAAGCAGGATTTAGGATAATTGCTTTTTGGTTTTTGATTATTTTTGTTAGTAAATGTGCTAATTCGCTTTCTTCAATAGCTATTATTTCCCAAGGAATTAGCATAAAGCAAAACTCATAATTCTCATCAGCTAAAAACACTCCATCTTCGCTAAATTCAACATCTTCAACATAAGCAAACTCGCATTCATATCCAGCATCTTTTGCCATTTGCATAAGCAATCTTGTAGTTAGCTCTTCTTCAGTATTTTTTACACTTGTAAAAAGTATTTTCCAGCCTTCATATACTTCATCAAAATTACTTACATCTTCATCTAAAGTTGATAAGCGTTTAAAATTATCAACGATTGCTTCGTAAGTGTGATTAAATTGATTGCTTTCATCTAAGTTATTTAGTCTTAATTGCTCAAATTGTAAAATCGCCGTTTCAAAAAGTGCCGTTGGAGTATTTGCATTAAACTCAAGCAATTTAATAGGTAAATTATCAAGCCCACCAGCTAAATCAAAACGCCCATATAAATGCCAATGAACTTCATTTTCCCAAGATAATTTCACAACTTCGTGTAAATTAAAAGGAATGCCAAGTTTATCTAAAAGATTATTATCAATTACATAAGAACCTGCATTTATAAACATATCATATAGCTCATTACAAGCGTTATAATAATTATTTGCTTCATCTTCGCTAATTATTATTAATTTATCATCTACATATGATTTTTTATCTTCATTTGTATGCCAAGTAAAACCCATATTTTCTAGCTTTTCAGTGCTTAGTTTTTGAATATTTAAAAATTTCATTTTTCTCCTTTTAATAAAAGCTGATTTTAACAAACATTGATAAAGCTTTTATGATTAATTTTTTTTTGATATTATGAAATGTATTTCGTGGGTGGACGGACACCCTTAAAAGCAGAGTTTTACTCTGCTTATCAAATCTTCATTAAAATCATTTATCAAATCATCTAAAAATCTTTCTAAATTAACTGGGTCTATACTGATATAATAATTTTGATTTAATTTGTAGCTTATGTTAGAAATTTTATTGTTTCTAAGTTTTAATAAATTTTCAAAATGACTCGCGCGATTTCTAAGAATTAAAAATAATTTTAGCAAAGCTCTATTTTTATCAATTAGTGATATTTTTGTCTTTTTGTTATTAAGAAAATAATATTTTTTATTATTCTTATCAAATCTTTTTAAGTCTAAATCTGAAAATATATACTTCTCAATTTTTTCATCTTCAATAATCTTAATTATCGTTCCTAGCGTAAGATTGCTTAATAATTCATCTTTTGTAGGCGTTCTTTTTTTGCTTTTACATAATTTATTTATTTGTTCTTTTATACTTTCATTTTCGTAATCTAAAAGCCAATCATCATTATTAAACTTTTTTGCCAAAATATCATTTAAATAATTTCTTAAAGTTATTTCTAAAATGCCTATTTTTGGGGATAATTTTGAAATTAATTTAAGATTTTTAAAATGCTCGTCTAAGTCTTTATAACTTTGTAATCTTGTATTTGATAAGCACTTTATTAAATCTAATCTAAAATTATTTTTTACACTATCCACAAAATCCCCTTATTTTCGGTATTAAAAAAACATTTTAATATAAAAAAATAAAATTGGAACACCTTTTGCTAAAACTTGCTTAGAGAATTTAATTACAAGGATATAAAAATGATGAGATCACTTTGGTCTGGAGTATCAGGTCTTCAGGCACACCAAATAGCAATGGACGTAGAAGGTAATAACATAGCAAACGTTAATACAACAGGCTTTAAGCACTCTCGTGCAAATTTTAGCGACTTGATGAATCAAACAAGCAAAGTTGCAACAGCTCCACAAGGAGAGCTAGGTGGTAAAAACCCTATGCAAGTTGGACTTGGAACTCAAATTAACTCAATTACTAAGATTTTTGCTCAAGGAAGTATCCAAACAACAAAGAAAAACACAGACTTAGCTATCCAAGGCGATGGATTTTTCGTAGTAAGCCCTGATGGTGGTAAAACTTATAAATATACAAGAAACGGGGACTTCGTTCGTGATGCTTATGGTAACTTCGTTGATAATAATGGTTATATAGCACAAGGTTGGTTAAGAGATGAAGTTACAGGCGAAGTTGATACTACTTCTCCAATTAGAAATATAGTAATAAAACCAGGTCTTACAACCCCTGCAAATCCTACAACATTAGTTAGTTTAAAAGCAAACCTAAATTCAGGTAATAGCATAGGCGATAAAAAAACTCCAATCTATCAGCTAGATAGCAACCACGAATGGACTAATATAAACGGCGATGGTATTAAGGTTGATGCGGGTGTTCATAAAGAAAACGATGTTTCACAAAATAGCTTTATTACAAATAAAAATGGTGAATTACGCTTAAATGAGCGTGGCGTTGATATGGGAGTATTATTCAATGCTAGTGGAGAAAGTCTTGGGCTTAGAAAAGGTCAAGGAATTTGGGTTAGTTATGCAGAAGCTAGAACTGGGCAATTAACATTGGGTGCTAATAATAATCAAATTGATAACAATGGTAAATTTGCTGCTGCTGCTACATTAAATATAGAAATTAATGGCACTCAAATAGCTGCTAGTGTTTCAACTGTAGCTGATATAGCAACTGCTATTAATGGAGTAAGTGGTAAAACAGGTGTAAGAGCTGATATAGTAAATGGAAATAGACTTATTTTAGTAAATGATAATAAGCAAGGCACAACAGCGGCTATGAAGAATATAATTCTAAAAGCAGGAAATGGTGGTCAAGCTGATAACACCGGTTTATTAGCAAATGGAAATGTATTAGACCATAATGATGGTAATGGTGCTAGTATTAAAGTAATTACTGCTTATCAATATACTTATGATCCAAACCCAACTAATACAGCACATTCACTAAATGCTAATATGGAAAGAACATTTAATACCACAGAAGATTTAAGAGAAGCTATGCAAAAAGATGCAAGGCTTTATGTAAATTACGATGGAAGACAAGTAACTGATGCTGATTGGGGCACAAATGGGACTAAAAATGATGGAGTTGAAATCATAGTAGATGCTAAAGGACAATTCGTTATCAAAAATCCTAAAGGAGACGCATTTAATGCTGATGATGGTGATGTATTTGATATGAGCACAGAAGCAATCAACGAAAGAGCTAGAATTAAATATAATAATCAACCAGGACATGGTTTAAACGCATGGGATCAATTAACAGCACAAGAACAAGCTACATTTATAGAGCAAAACCCTGATGTAAAAACTCCGGCAAATGCAAACAACAATGAAGATGACTTCAATATGTTCTTAAGCATTAGCAATCTAACAAATCCGGCAAATAATGTTAATGAAAACGATAAGTTTATGAAAACTATGCAAGGTATGCAAGGAGCACTTACAAGTGGAGATGGAATTCGCCAAACTCAAGGGCTTTATATGAGCGCACATAGTTCAAGTATTGATATATTTGACTCACTTGGGACAAAACACTCAATCAAATATGACTTTACAAAAATCGGCTACACAGATGATGGTGGCACAGAGTGGGGAATAGTAATTCAAGTTCCAGAGCCTTGTGAAATCAACATTAGTGGCGAAGGTCCAAAAAATGTCCTAACAGGAACAATTAGATTTAATAGCGATGGTTCATTACAAGGATTTAGCCCAAGTTCAGTAAGCTTTACAGCAAACAACGGCTCAACTCCTAATCAAAACATAGATTTTTATTTCGGTAATCCAAATGATTTTGATGGAATTACAAGTTATGATAGAGAGAGCAATACAAGTGGTATTTCTCAAGATGGTTTTAGTGGTGGGGACTTAAACGGAATTAGAATTGATGAAAGCGGAACAATCATCGGAAGCTTTACAAATGGTAGAAGCTTTGGTCTAGCACAAATTGCGATGGCGACATTTACAAATAACGAAGGTTTAGAAGCTGAAGGCGGCAATGTTTTCACTCAAACATCAAACTCAGGTGAGCCAGTAATCGGAGCTGCTACAACAGGTGGTCGTGGTAAAATCCAAGCAAGTAGCCTTGAAATGTCTAACGTTGATTTAAGCACATCTTTAACAAACTTAATCGTAATTCAAAGGGGTTATCAAGCAAACTCTAAGACAATTACTACAAGCGATCAAATGCTTAACACACTTTTACAATTAAAACAATAATTCTTAGGATTTAAGCTTAGCCTTAAATCCTATTAAAATTTCAAAATTTTCATTATAATAATTAAAATTTATAAAGGATTTTTATGCTTTTTATTTATTATAAAGACAATTTAAATGTATTAAAACGCACTATTAATATCAATGAAGAAATACCTGAAAATACTTTATGGGTAGATTTGTTTAATTTTAACCTAGATGAGATTGCTTATATAGAAAATAATTTTAATATTAAAATTCCAAACGATGATGAAAAATACAACATAGAAGAAAGTGCGAGATATTGGGAAGAGCAAGATACTATTACTATTAATAATGTGTTTTTAAATAAAGACGCTCTAAATCAAACAACCACTACAAAAGATACGATTACATTTTTACTAAATAAAAAAGTATTATTTACAATCCGTGCTAGAGAAATTCCGACCTTTGCTTCTGTAGAAAACATAATTCTAGCAAATCCAACTCATTATAAAAGTGGCTATGAGATATTAAGCGAGATTTTTGATATGAGAGTGGATAAAGATGGAGATGTGCTAGAGTGGATTGATAAGGTTTCAAGATTGCTAAAAACCGAGATTTTAGAGCAAAAAAATGCTCTTGATTATGATTTTTACCTTGCTAAGATTTCAAATCTTCAAGATTTAAATATGCAGATTAGGTATTCGTTATTTGAGAAGAAAAAGACCTTATCATCACTTATTAAAAGCGATAAAATAGGCGTTCATATTAAAGAGAATTTAGACATAATTTTAAAAGATTTAAATTCTTTAATAGATTTTAGCCTTTCGCAACTTGGGATTTTAGATAATATACAGACGATTTTAACTAGCAAAATTGACATAGAACAAAACAAAATCATAAAGCTTTTTACCGTTGTTACCGTTGCTATGATGCCGCCTACTTTAATAGGGACAATTTATGGAATGAACTTTGAGAATATGCCTGAATTAAAATTCCAATATGGGTATTTTATAACCTTGAGCCTAATGATAATCTCTACAATAATACCTATTATATTTTTTAAGAAAAAACGCTGGTTATAAGGGTGGATTTAAAACAATCATAAATATTTTTTATGCTAGTTTTTTGATTTTGCTTAGTTTTTATAAAAAAGGTGCTAAAGGATAGCACCTTAAAATAATTACAATAAAAATATATCGCTAAAATCTAATTTATGTTTAAATTATTTATTTTGCTGTGATTTGCAATGCTAATGCAAGTTGGAATTAATATATTTTTATCTTTTATACACTAGCACTAAAATCAATTTTGATATGATAATCTCTACAATATTTTAAATCACTTGCAATGCGTAGTTTTTATAAATCAGCTCT
Source organism: Campylobacter sp. RM9333 (assembly GCF_020137705.1). Taxonomy (NCBI): domain Bacteria; kingdom Pseudomonadati; phylum Campylobacterota; class Epsilonproteobacteria; order Campylobacterales; family Campylobacteraceae; genus Campylobacter; species Campylobacter sp. RM9333. Next base: position 1,265 of record NZ_JACGAY010000033.1, on the reverse strand, counting down.
TAGACTTCATCATTTGCAAGGCGTTTAATAATATCTAGCGTTAGATTTTTATCTTCTTTACTTGGTTTTTTAAAATCAGTTTTAATGCCTTTTGGTTTTAATGCTTAGTATTTACTCATAGATTTTTAATCTTGGCTCTAAAATCTTTAAAACTTTGTGTCTTCAACTATCACTCTTATGAGCTTTTTCTAACTCTTTAACTTATTTTAACGCTTTTAAAAATACGGATTATTATTTGTTGTAATTGTTACATTCATATTTGTTACTTTTGCAATCGTTAGTATTATTAAGCGTTAAGAAAAATGCCTTAATCTAAATCTCTTAGTCTAATTTTATTATTGATTATATTTATTTATAAAATTTATCAATATTTCTCTTAGCTCATCTTTTAAAATACTTCCATCGGCTACATGCACGACTATATCTTCCATAACTATAGCAAATTTCTCATTATATTTATCATCTAAATCCAAAAAATGCATAGCTAAAAATATTGAAGTTCTTTTATTACCATCAGTAAAAGGATGAAATTTTATACACGAAAACATTAAATGAGTAATTTTATCGGCTAAAGTTGGATAATAATTATCGTTTTTTATGTGTTCTAATGCACTTTCTAGGTAGCCTAATTGAGTATTATTAAAACCACTCAATCCGCCTGTTTTTTCAATGATTTTTTCGTGAATAATTATGGCTTCTTCTAATTTGATATATCTCATTTGTCTTTTAATCTTTTAAATACTGATAAAATCTCTGGTTTGTCTAACTCTTTTTCCATTTTTGCCATAGTTTGACTGACTAATCGTCTTTCTTCTTGGTATTCTTGTGTTTTTAAATTTTTATCTATATATGGATTTTTCACAGCGTTATCAAAATTAAATTCTTTCATCTTAGCTCCTTTGTAATCGTTATCTTATACTAAATATGTTTAATTTATCAAGTTTTAAAGAATTTAAATTAGGAAATTGATTTTTAAATTTAAAAAAGGGAGCGAGTGCTCCCCTTAGGATTATTACAATAACCTTAGTAATTTTTACTATTGTAATAACCTTAGTCGTTTTTTAAGATAGCTAATGCTATCTTAAAAACTTCAATTATTATTGTAATAATTTAGTCGTTTTTAAGGCGACAAGCACCTTAAAAACTCCATTCATTATTACTACAATAATCTTTAATGCGTTTTTAAAGGTGCTTTGCACCTTTAAAACTATTGTAATAATCTCATTACGTTTTGTTGAACAGCGTTAGCTTGGCTCATTGCATAA
>NZ_JACGAY010000032.1:0-13999 GCF_020137705.1 Campylobacter sp. RM9333 | reverse complement strand
TGTAGAATTTGTAAGCAAACTGGCTTTATTGAAGTTATGGGTTGTGGTATGGTTCATCCAAATGTATTTAAAAATGTTGGCTATAAAAATGTTAGCGGATATGCTTTTGGTTTAGGAGTTGAGCGATTTGCAATGCTACTTCATAAAATACCTGATTTAAGGTCATTATTTGAAGGAGATTTAAGATTATTGGAGCAATTTAAATGATAATTAGTAAGAATTGGTTAAATGAATTTATAGACTTAAAAAATATTAGCACAGATGAATTAGTAAAAACTTTAAATAGCATAGGTTTAGAAGTTGATGGAGTAACTACAATTATAGCTCCTAAAAAAGTTGTAGTTGCAAAAGTAATGAGTAAAGAAAAGCACCCTGATGCTGAAAAATTAAGTATTTGCCAAGTAGATGTTGGTAATGAAGTTTTACAAATCGTATGTGGAGCTAAAAATGTTGAAGCAGGGCAATTTGTAGCAGTTAGTTTAGAAGGTGCACAAATTGGTGATATTACTATTAAAAAAGCTAAATTGCGTGGGGTTGAGAGCAATGGAATGATATGCTCATCAACTGAACTTGGATTTGCCAAAATAAATGATGGCATTATGGTTTTAGATAATAGTATAGGCGAACTTACTTTAGGTAAAGAATTATGCGAATATCCTTTATTTAATGATGAATTAATTGAAATTGAGCTAACTCCTAATCGTGGGGATTGCTTAAGTATTAATGGTATAGCAAGAGATTTAAGTGCAGCATTAGATATTAATTTAAAAGAAAAGAAACCTTTTAAAGATGTTGATAATGCAGAAGGCATTAGAAGAATTTTGAATGTTCATTTTAGTGATGGAATTGATGGTAATTTAAATATAAAAGCAATAGAATTATTAAATAATATTGAAAATACTTTAAAGGTTAAATTAAGATTAGCTAGTATTGAAGAATTAAAAGATAATGCTATAGAAAACTTATTATCTTATACAACACATGCAAGCGGGGTATTATTTAATGCAGTTGATTTAAGCAAATTATGTAATGAATGCGAGCAAATAAGTTTAGATGTAAAAACCAAAGAAAACAAAGAATTTGTTATTAAGTATAAAGATAAAGAATTAGCAATTGCTGGAATTACACAAAATGAAGAATTTAAAATAGATAAAGATAGTAAAAAAATAATCATAATTGCAAATTATGTAAATCCTAAAATAATCGCAAATACCCATAAAAATTATAAAAATACAGATATTTATAGAAGTTTTAGGGGCAGCGAACCAGAGCTTAATATAGGAATTGATTATTTATTTAATTTGTTACAACTTAATAAAAACATTAAAATTTATGGTAGTTCTTGTCAAAATACCCCAAGCAAAGAAAAAATATCAATTAATTGTAATATTAGTGAGCTTGAAAATATGATAGGTCAGTCTTGCGAAAAAAATGATGTTGTGAAAATTTTAAAAAGATTAGGGTTTGAATTAAGTATTGCTGAAGATAATCTATATTTAAAAGTTCCATTTTATAGACATGATATTAATAATTCTGCTGATATTTGTGAAGAAATAGTAAGAATGATAGGCATTGATAATATTAAGCCTAAACCACTTGATTTTTATGAATTAAACAGAACAAACAACACTTATTTAAAATATAAAAAATCTCTTGAATTAAGAAATAGAGCTTTAATGTGTGGATATTTTGAAAGTATTGGCTATGTTTTTGATAGCAAAGAATTTTTAGAAAAATTAAATTTAAAATATATCAAAAATGAAATTATAAACCCAATCACAAATGAAATGAATACGCTAAGAAGCTCTATCATTAGCACACTTTTAAAACAAGCTAGTTTTAATTTTAATAATTCAAGAAAATCAGTAAAATTATTTGAAATTGGTAGCGTATTTGATGAAAACGGACAAGAAAATAAAAAATTTGCTTTAATTAGCTCTGGCTTAAGTGAAAATGCAAATTTAAAAAATCATGCAAAACCTAAAAATGTTGATTTTTTCACATTCTTAAATGAATTAAAAACAATATTAAAGGATTTCCAATTAAAATCTAGTGATTATCATTTATTTAGCGAATTTGAAAGAGCTGATATTTATAAAAACAATCAAAAAATAGGGGTAGTTGGAAGATTAGATTTACATTTAGAAAATGAATTAGAATTACCGGTTACTTATTTATGCGAAATTGATTTTAATGCTTTAGAGTATGATTTTATACAAGCAAAAGCTTATTCAAAATTCCAAGGAACAACTAGAGATTTAAGTATTTTAGTGCCTAAAAACTATGATTATTCAGTTATAAAATCAACTATAAATAAATTAAGCATTAAGAATTTAAAAGATTTTAAAATAGTAGATTTATATCAAGATGAAAGCTTAAAAGATTATGAAAGTTTAAGTATAAGCTTTTCATTTGTTGATGATGAAAAAGTATTAAAAAATGATGATATAAATAATGAAATGAATGAAATTATTAGTGAATTAGATAAAATAGGATTAAAATTAAGATGAGAATAAAAGCATTAAATAAACAATTTGATTTAGTTTTGGAAAATATAGCTGCAGATAAATCTATCTCTCATAGAGCTGCTTTATTTTCTTTATTAACTAATGGGGAGTGTAAGGTTAAAAACTATCTTTACGCACAAGATTGCCTACATACTTTAGAAGTTGTAAGAAATTTAGGTGCGACAATAAAAACATATGAAGATAAAAATGAATTAGTTATAACACCGCCTAATGCTATCAAATCTCCTAATGTAGTTTTAGATTGTGGAAATTCTGGGACACTAATGAGACTTTTAATTGGTTTTTTAGCTAGTCAAGATGGTTTTTTTGTTTTAAGCGGAGATGAATATTTAAACAAAAGACCTATGAAAAGAGTAAGCGATATACTTAATAAACTAGGGGCTAAAATTGATGGTAGAGAAGGGGCAAATTATGCTCCTTTGGCAATTAGGGGAGAAAAAATAGATTATTTTACTTTTGAAAATACTCTAAAATCAGCACAAGTAAAAACTGCATTAATATTAGCTGGATTATTAAGTAATGGTTGCGAAATATACGAAAGCGAATTAAGCAGAGACCATTCAGAAAATTTATTAAAAATGATAAAAGCACCAATAAAAACAGATGGTTCTAAAATAGAAGTAAAACCATTACAAGATAAATTACAATCGTATGAAATAGAAGTTCCAAATGACCCTTCTTCTGCATTTTTCTTTGCTGTTTTATGTGCTATCAGTGATAATTCCACTCTAGTTTTAAAAAATATGCTTTTAAACAAAACTAGAATTGAAGCATTTAAAATTCTTGAAAAAATGGGGGCAAATATTACATATCAAATAGAGAAAAATGATTATGAAAATATAGGAACCATTACTATAAAAAGTTCTAAATTAAAGGCTGTTGAAGTTAGTGAAAATATTTCTTGGCTAATTGATGAAATACCAGCATTATCAATAGCATTTTTATATGCTGAAGGAAATTCTATTGTCAAAAATGCAAAAGAATTAAGAGTAAAAGAAAGCGATAGAATAAAGGCTGTCCTTGAAAATTATTCAATTTTAGGTGTTGAATACGAAGAATTTGAAGATGGATTTATGGTTGTTGGAAAAAGTATAAAAAATAATAATGTAATGCTAAAAAGTTTTGCAGACCACAGAATAGCTATGAGTTTTTCTTTGCTAGCTAAAGATTATGAAATAGAAATTGACAATGTTGAATGTGTAGATGCTTCTTTTACAAATTTTTATGAAATTTTATCTTTATTTGAAAGACAATAAAATATGAAAATAGAATTAGCTAAAAGTTACGGATTTTGTTTTGGAGTTAAAAGAGCTATCAAACAAGCAGAAAAGACTAAAGATGCAGCCACTATTGGGCCATTAATTCACAATAATGATGAAATATCAAGATTAAAGAACGATTTTAATGTAAAGACTATTAATGATATAACAGAATTAAATGATGAGAAAAAGGCCATTATAAGAACGCATGGAATAACAAAACAAGACTTAGACATATTAAAAGAAAGTGGTAGAGAAATTATAGACGCAACTTGCCCTTTCGTTAAAAAGCCACAAGAAATTGTGGAAAAAATGAGCAACGAAGGGTATGAAATTGTTATTTTTGGAGATAGCAATCATCCAGAAGTAAAAAGCGTAAGAAGTTATGCTACTACTAATAATTATGTAGTTTTAGATGAAAAAGAACTGATAGATATTAAGTTTAAAAATAAAGTAGCTTTAGTAAGTCAAACTACAAAAAAAGTAGAAAAATTTATGCAAATAGCTAATTTTTTAATGTTAAAAGTAAAAGAAGTAAGAGTTTTTAATACAATTTGCGATGCAACATTTAAAAACCAAGAAGCTATTAAAATTCTTGCAATGAAAAGTGATGTTATGATAATTGTTGGCGGTAAAAATAGCTCAAATACAAAGCAATTATTTTTAATAGCAAAAGAGCATTGCAAAGATAGTTATTTAATTGAAAATGAAAATGAATTAGATTTTAATTGGTTTAAGGATAAAAATCTATGTGGAATTAGTGCAGGAGCTAGCACACCTGAATGGATTATTGATAAAGTTGTTAAAAAAATAGAAAATTTTACTTAATATTAAATAGTCATAAGTGAAATAGTGATAGAATAGGGCACAATCATTTCTTAATTTGATTAATTTTATTACAAAAGGACCAAAATGGCTAAGTTAAATGGAGCTCATAACAATTTAGAAGATTTAGAAAACATTGATTTCGCGGCAATGTTAGATGAGTTTGAAAGCGAAAAAAATCCTGAAAATATTTCAGTAATTGATGGAAAAATTATTAAAATTGAAGGCGACGAAGTATTTGTTGATATACAAGATAAATCAGAAGGTGTTTTAAATATTAGTGAAATCACAAAAGATGATAAGCTATTGTTTAATGTTGATGATGTTATTAAGGTAACAGTTGTAGGTAGTTATAATGGACGCCGTTTATTATCATACAAAAAAGCACTTCGTAAAGAAAAAGTAGTTGAATTTATTAAAAACTATAATGAAGACAATAACGATACTTTTGAAGTAAAAATCATAGGAAAAAATCGTGGTGGTTTTGTTGCAGTAGATAATAATGAAGTAGAATTTTTCTTACCAAAATCACAATGCTCTCATAAAGAAATTAATACTTTAATGAATAAAAAAATTAAAGTTAAAATATTAAAAATTGACGAAGAAACACAAAGTATAGTTGTGTCAAAAAGAAAAGCAAACGAAGAAGACCGCAAAAAGAAAAAAGAATTAATTAATAATATAATCAACGATTCAGAACTTAAAGAAGGTGTTGTTAGAAAACTTACAAGCTATGGAATGTTTGTTGATATTGGTGGAGTTGATGGCTTAGTTCATTATAGCGAAATATCTTATAAAGGTCCTGTAAATCCTAGTACTTTATACAAAGAAGGGGATAAAGTTTTAGTAAAAATTGTAGGATATGATGAAGAGAAAAAACATATTTCTTTATCAATCAAAGCAGCTTTAAGTGACCCTTGGGATGAAATTAAAGATAGCTTAGAAATTGGAGATATTTTAAAAGTAGTAGTTTCTAATATTGAAAATTATGGAGCTTTTGTAGATTTAGGAAATGATATTGAAGGATTTTTACATATAAGTGAAATTTCTTGGGATAAAAATGTTAAAAATCCAAGAGATTATTTAAAAGAAGGTCAAGAAATTGATGTTGAAGTAATTGAAATAGATTATGAAAAACGCCGTTTAAGAGTATCTCTTAAAAATTTACTTCCAAAACCTTTTGATGGCTTTAATGAGAAATTTAAAGCAGGAGATATTGTTGAAGGCGAGATTAGCACTATTACAAATTTTGGAGCTTTTGTTAAAATTGACAATATTGAAGGTTTATTATTAAATGATGATATATCTTGGACTGAAAATGAAACTTGCAAAAAAGTTTATAAAGTAGGGGATAAAGTAAAAGTTAAAATTAGAAAAATTGATAGTGAAAACCAAAAAATTTCTTTAAGTGTTAAACATTTAGAAGAAAGTCCTAGTTCATTATTTGCTAAAGAACATAGATTAGGTGATGTTATTAAAGGTATTGTAAGCGATATTAAAGACTTTGGAGTGTTCGTTAAAGTAAATGATAAAGTTGAAGCTTTAATTAAAAATGAAGATTTAGGAGAAGTTAAGCCTAATATTGGAGATGAAATTGAAGGAGCTTTAATTTTCACTAGAAATGGTAAAATTCGCTTAAGTATAAAAAAATTAAATTTAATTAAAACTCGTGAAGATTTAGAAAAATTTAATTCTGATGATAAAATTACAATAGGTGATATAATTAAAGATCAATTACAATAGTAATGAAACAACACTCGTTATATTTTATATTTGGAATAATTTTTTTTATTTTAGTATTGGTTTTAATGCTATTAATAAAATCTGCAAATTATAAAGATTTGCAGATTTCTAAAATTATTGATGAAAATATTGAAATTATTAAAAATAAAATATCAAATAATGAGTGGTATGCTAAATTAGCTAAAGATGAATTGGGAGATTCTTACCCAATATCAAATGAACTTTATGTTCATTTTGAATTACAAGATACAGGTAATTTAAGTAAAAAGAAATTTTTTAAATTAAATATAGATAAAAACGATAATTATTCTTTATTTTGTGTAAAACAAACTATATCTAATTTAAATTTGAAATATTTTTTAATTAATAATAAAAAATATTCTCAGATAGTCATAGATACTAACAATATTTCTTTATTACATTACCTTATAGATAGTTTAAAAAACTATAATATCAATTCTGATTTTGAAGAAATTTGGATTTAATTTAATTTTAAAGGATTAACAAAATGGCATCTTATTCAATGGGTGATTTAAAAAAGGGTTTAAAAATAGAAATAGAAGGTGTTCCTTATAAAATAGTGGAATATCAACATGTAAAGCCAGGTAAAGGTCCTGCTTTCGTAAGAATAAAAATAAAATCTTTCATAAATGGTAAGGTTTTAGAAAAAACTTTCCACGCAGGTGATAAATGTGAATCTCCTAACTTAGTAGAAAAAGAAATGCAATATTTATATGATGATGGAGAATTTTGCCAATTTATGGATAATGAGACTTATGAGCAAGTAGCTATAACAGAAGAAGATGTTGGCGAAAGTAGAAAATGGATGATTGATGGTATGAATGTAAGCGTATTATTCCATAACGGAAAAGCAATAGGCGTTGAAGTTCCGCAAGTTGTTGAACTAAAAATAGTTGAAACTCAACCGAATTTCAAGGGTGACACACAAGGCTCTAATAAAAAGCCAGCTACTTTAGAAAGTGGTGCAGTTGTTCAAATACCTTTCCATGTATTAGAAGGGGAAGTTATTAGAGTAGATACTCAAAGAGGCGAGTATATAGAAAGAGCTAATAAATAATTATGAACGATAAAGCAAAGCGTGTAAAATACTTAAGAGCTTTAGAAAAAGCTGCTAATCGCTTTGCTTTAGCCTTAAAAAAAGAAGATTTTTCAGATGGTATTTTCGCATCTAGCATAGAGCAGAATTTAAAATTACTAAATAAATGTGAGCCAGTTTATCTTGATTCTACATATTCAAAAGAATTAGAAAATTTTGTAAATTTATGCTGTTTTTCTCAATTAGACAGATTTGAGCTAATTAGCAAATTTAATACTCTAGAGAAAATAAAAAAGCAAAATCAATACAAAAAAACAAAACATAAAAATCAATTGTATGATAATTTATTTAGTTAAAATATGTTTTTATTTAAATAAGTTATTGGAGAATTAAAATGGATGATTTTGATAAATTATTTGAGACCACACCAGAAGAAAAACTAATAGACGTATTACAAAACGCACCAAGAGGTGCAGTTCAAAATACTATAGTAACGCATAGTAAAGAATTTTTGGCATTAAAATTATTATTAGAAAAGCAAAATATAGACTATACACAAGTTGAAGAATTTATATTTAATAATGATGCTTTGCTAAATGAAATGCTAAATGATGTTTTTATAGATTTAACAGCAAAAATTTTAGGGCATGAGGGATAATGAAAGTTATTTTTGATGATATTGTTGAAATTTATGATGATACATTAAATGAAGAAGATTTATTAATTAAAGCAAAAAGCCTTAAACCTTGGAGAAAAGGGCCTTTTAAAATAAATAATATTTTTATAGATAGTGAGTGGAAAAGCAATATAAAATATAATATTTTAAAAAAGCATATTAGTTGTATTGAGAATAAAATAGTGGCTGATGTTGGGTGCAATAATGGTTATTATATGTTTAGAATGCAAGAATTTAGACCGACTAAGATTGTCGGATTTGACCCTTCTCAAAGGTGCTATGAGCAATTTACTTTTTTAAATTCCTTATTTAAAACAAATATTGTATTTGAAAGATTAGGGGTAGCTGATTTACCAAGCTACAATCATAAATTTGATGTAATTTTTTGCTTAGGGGTGATTTATCACAGAAGCGACCCAGTGCAAATGCTAAAACAATTAAAACAAAGCCTAAACACTAATGGGATTGTATTCTTAGATACTATTTATTTTGATAGCGAACAACCTTTTGCTTTAGTTCCAGATACAAGTTATGCAAAAATGTCTAATGTATATTTTATACCAAGTATTAAAGCATTGCAAAATTGGTGTAAAAAAGCTAATTTTAAAGAATTTGAAATACTAGCAACTTCTAAAACAACAATAGAAGAGCAAAGGAAAACAGATTGGATTGATGGATATAGCTTGGAAGATTTTTTAGAAGATGATGATTTTACAAAAGAAGGTTATCCTGCACCAAAAAGAATATATATAAAATTAAAGGTATGAAATGGCTGAAGAAAAAAATGATATAGAAGAAAATTCTACAGAGATTAAAATCAATGTTGAAGCTTGCCCTACAATAAATACAGAAATTTGTGGCAACATTACCGAAACAGATGAAAATAAAGCAAATCTGCAATTAAAAATAACATCTGAATTAATTTCAGATTCTGAAGGTTTAGCGCATAATGGTTTTATATATTCTGCAGGAGCTTATGTTGCACAAGTAGCAATTAACAAAAAAAATACCTGTGTTATAGGCTCAAGAACTAGTTTTTTTGCGCCGGCTAAAATAGGGGATATTATATCTTTTGAAGCAACTGCTAAATTTGATAATAGTAAAAAAAGAGAAGTTTTAGTAAAAGCATATATAAGAGAAGTATGTGTATTTGAAGGTATTTTTTATGTTCTAGTAACAGATGAACATATATTAAAAATGCAAAAAAGTGAATTAGCAAAATACCAGAGCAAAAAACAAGAATAATAATTTTCTTGTTTTATAAACTAAAACCTTTTATACAAATCAAATTCAAAATATATAGAACAACACTACACTTAAAACAACGGCACTTGCATTTGCCTTAACTTAAAGCATATTTAATATTTAGTTTAAAATGAGTATTTAAAAAGTGCTTAAACATTATATATATTTGACTTCAAAAGATATCAATAGCAAATATTATATTGAGTCATTTTATGATATTAATTGACAGGCGGACTAGACTAAGTCACCTTGCTAGCGAAGCATTAAAGCCTTGTATATTAGCCTACAATATACATTTCAAGCCCTTGTCGCTCAATAAGAGCTACTTATATCACGCATTTGTATTATACAATTATGCATTAATAGAAGCTTAAAATGGGCTTAGATTTGGAAATAGATAAAATTAAGCTTTTGATGGATTTAATGGAATTAAAGACAAGCAAACTTCTTTAAAGGTGCTTGGTCGTGTAACAAAGCTAAGTGCTAATGATAAGGATAAATTGAATGTAAGTATTACTAAGAGAGTGCTTTGGCTGATTTTAATAATACTGCTAAGCTTAGTGATTTTGAGCTTTTAGCAAATAACATACATATATTTCTATTGTCCAATAAAATATATGAGTTTATAAAACATAATTCAAAATACTATTAAACACAACAAGTAAGCTTAAAATAGCATTTGAACTAATAGTTGCCAAAAAAGACTTAATAATAATTTGTTATAAACAATCTAAAATCTTCAGTTTTATTAAAATCGCAGAGTGGTGATTTGGTTTTAAAATACTAATTTGAAAATTATAGTTTTCAATACTAATATAATATATAAACATATTAAATATGCTAATAATCAATTTAGATTGCTTTTATTTTTAAAATAATTTAATAGTCTTACGGAACTTAAATTATATACTTATACCAATCACTTATCCTACGCCAATAATTTCAATACTATAAAAATACTTCATTTCCAAAAATAACAAAATTAGATTTAATAAGGTTTTAGAATTTAATTTATATATGTAATATAATTTTCAAACTATTTTATATATGCTTAATATAAATTTGAATTATTTCTTTATTAATTATTTTAATAAAATATATAAATAATTTTTGATATTTTATACGATATTTAGTATATTTATAAAAATAATCATATTATTTTATGTATTATTTTATGTAAAATTATCATATTATTTTTATTATTATTTTTAATAAAATTTTACATATTAAATTTATATTGAAAACTAAGTTTATAATATAATCTTCTTTTATTATAATTTTTTTCTATATTAAACAACTTATTTTAAGGAACAATTATGAAATACCCTTTAGATTGTGAAGACAATTTTTCAAAATCATTTTTATTTTGGATAGCTAAATTTCTAAAATTTAAATTAAATTCTTTATCAAATAAACTACTTGAAAAAGCAGAAGAATTAAGAGAGATTAATATTGCTTTAAGTAAAAATAATTTCACTATAGAAGAATTAGATGAGTTAGCTAAAAAATCAAGAAATATAGGAATGATTGGTGTAAATACTTATTTTAACCCTATTAAAAAATTTTACGAGCAAATAATTCACTATAAACTATATTCTCTAAAACTAATTGATGAAGAATTAGTAATTGAAATTCTATCAAGTATAACAGCAGGTCTTAGTGATGCGAGTAAAAAAAATCACAAAATCGCTATAGTTAATTTTTTTAAATTTTTAAGTTCACAAAATAAAGATGATGATAGTTCTTATGTTTATGAAATAGAGTTAAAAAACTGGTCAGGATTAAACTCATCATCAGGACAAAAACTACCAGAATTTATGAGTGAAGAGCAAATGAAAACATTTTTAAATACTCTAAATAATTATGAGTTTAAAAGCAATCAAGACAGAAATAAACTTGCTATAAAAATCATATTATTTACTGGAGTAAGGGTTAATGAAGTTCTTAGATTAAGGTTAAAAGATATTAGCTATGAAAATGATTTAATAAGCCTTAGAATTCATGCTAAAGGTAATAAATATAGAGTGGTTTTACTAAATATAAATTCCATTAAAGAGCATTTAGAATATTTTAATAATTTCGCCGAACCTAATCAATACTTATTTACAAATAAACAAGGTAAGCCATTAACTCAAGCTTATATATCAAGATTAATTGAAAATGTATTATTAGCAGCCGGTATTCGCAAAGAAAAAAATGGAGCTCATATGTTAAGACATAGTTTTGCTACCCTACTTTATAAAAAAGAAAAAGATTTGTTATTAGTCCAAGAAGCCTTAGGGCATGCTTCGCTTAATACTTCAAGAATTTATACTCATTTTGATAATGATAAATTAAAATTAGCAGCAAAAATAGCTAATAATTTAAAAGAAGACTAAAAAGTCTTCTTATGTATCCATCAAAACTATTAAATTAATTTAGCTCAAAACAAGTATAGTCTAAAATAAAACCACAAATAAAACTAACACAGATAAAAAACACTTTTTCATCATATAGGTTATAAATCCATATTTTTCTTATTTTGTTTAGCTTGGCTAATAGTGTTTATCCTATAAAAAGTATAAATTATAAAAATACCCACAACTTAAACTACCAAAAAATACACCTAATCTGCAAAACTCTCATTTATTCCAAAATTTAAGCTGAATACCCTACTTTATTTTGAACCTATTTTTTATCAAAAAATTAACACAAATAAATCACTTTAGCCAAAACAACTATAAACTATAAACAAAAGCACATAATACTAAATTTTATTTTGTTTAGCTTAGTTTTTGCTCTATTATATATAGTGTTTATCCTATAAAAAGTAATAGCACAAATATACCTAATCCGTAAAACTCTTATTTATTCCAAAATTTAAGCTAAATACCCTACTTTATTTTGAACCTATTTTTTTATAAAAGAAAACTAAAAAACAACTAGCTAAAATAAAACTAGCACAGATAAAAAACACTTTTTCATCATATAAGTTATAAAAATACCCACCACTTAAACTACCAAAAAATACACCTAATCCGTAAAACTCTCATTTATTCCAAAATTTAAGCTGAATACCCTACTTTATTTTGAACCTATTTTTTATAAAAAAAATTAACACAAATAAATCACTTAGCCAAAATAACTATAATTAAAATTTTACTTATTTTATATAAATTAGTTTTTATTCTATTATTTATAATTTTTATCCTATAGCACAAATATACCTGCTTTATTTTGAAATTATTCTTTTATAAAGTAAAACTAAAAAACAACTAGCTAAAATAAAACTTGAATAGATAAAAAAGATTTTTTCATCGTATAGATTGTAAGATATTCAAAAATAAACTATTACTAATCAACCTAATCTATTTATTTTTAAATGCTTAAACTTAATGCCCTACTTTATTTTGAACCTATTCTTTTATAAAAGAAAACTAAAAAACAACTAGCTAAAATAAAACTAGCACATATAAAAAACACTTTTTCATCATATAAGTTATAAAAATACCCACCACTTAAACTACCAAAAAACGCACCTAATCCGTAAAAACTCTGATTTATTCCAAATATTTTTGAGCTAATTTGTTTAGGTATCTTTTTTCTTATCATAGAATAAACACTAGGCATAATAGAGCAAAAACTAATACCGGTTATAAACCTAACTAAGCAAAATAACCAAAAATTATGGCTAGTAAAATAATGCAATATTAAACATATAAACAAAGCAAAAGTGCTAATTAAAATCAAATTAACTTCTCCATAATCTTTTGCTAATTTTGATAATTTCGGAGCAAATATAGCACTAGCAATTCCTGCTAAACTAAAGCAAAAACCTGTAGCTAATTCTTTATGGTCTACTAATTTTGAAACAAATAAGCCGATTATAGGACCTATAAATGTTTGAGAATACTGCACTAAAAACGAAGCTAAACACAAAACTATTACAAATGAATACAAGCCTTTATCAAGCCTTATTTTTTCGCCTTTAGGAACTGGGGTAAAATCTTCTTTTACAAAAAATAATATCAATAAAAATATACTAATTAATAAAAATCCTGATATTGCAAACTGAACTCTAAAATCAAAAAAGTGCATTAATACTCCACCAAACAATGGTCCTAAAAGCGAGCCTGTTATCTGAAATGAGCTAAGTTTTGCAAGAGATACATTCACATCATCTTTAGGAGCATTAACAGCTATTAATGCAATACAAGCAGGGTTAAACCCAGAAAAAAATCCCATAATAAATCTAAGTATTATAAATGATTCTGCGGTTTTTAAAAATACGCTAATTAACAAGCACAAGCCCATACCAAAACTAGCTCTTAAAAGCATTTTTTTACGACCATATTTATCAGCTAAAATACCCCATAATGGTGCAAACAACGCCATAGTAAGCGTGCTACCAGCATAAGCTAAACCACTATATAAGCTAATCTTATCTCCGCTCACTCCATATTCTTGCATAATAAATGGTAAAAGCGGTAGAATTTGATTAAGCGCTAATGTGCTTAAAAATGAACCTAATGAAACTATTAAAAGCATAAATTTAAAATTACTTTGCATAGGTTTATTATAGTTCTTGTTTGTAATTAAAGCTACTTTTATAGTGAATAATTAAGTGATTTAAAATAAATTGAAAGCTTTAAATATTCGTTGCTTAAGTTAGATTTTATATTTAAAA
>NZ_JACGAY010000031.1:0-14020 GCF_020137705.1 Campylobacter sp. RM9333 | reverse complement strand
CTCCAGTCCAAAACTAGCTCAAAACCAGCGTCTACATGCTTAGTAGGCTGCTTAAATTCATTTTTACCAAGTGCAGCTTACGACTTTAGCAAAAACTAAGGCTTTTATTTTATTTAAAGTCTAGCCAAAACTTTAAACTAGCTTGAATGATGACCCGCTAATGCTATTACAAGCTTTAAGCATCGCAGGGCTCAACTGAACTTACGCAGCGTAAGCGTAAGCAGGAGCTAATTCTTTTTTGTTTGCGTTTAATTTTAATTTAGCGTTTAACGTAGCAACACGGCATGCAGCTAATCCCTTACTAATCCTGTCGAAACCTAGTCAGCCCCAAGAAAAGTAAAGTCGTGATTATATCAAATTAACATTATTTTTCAAGGTCTATTTTCACTTAAAGGTCCTAAAGCATTTGTAATTAAATCTAATTTTTTCTTAATTTCTAATTGTTCTTTACTTAATTTTAAATGCTCTATTTCTAAATTTATATTTTTTTCTTCAATGTTTTCAGGCTCTATTACAAATTTAGATAATTCTAATTCGCCTAAATGCCTAGATATATTAAAATCTTGCTCTTTATTAAACTCATTAGCCTTATTTTCTAAATCAATACTACTTTGAAAATCTGGTTCTATTACAAATTTAGATAATTCTAATTCACCTAAATGCCTAGATATATTAAAATCTTGCTCTTTATTAAACTCATTAGGTTTAGTTTCTAATGAAGTTTTTTTTTATCTAGCTCTGCATTGATTATTTTTGCATTTTTAGTTTTAAAAAACGCACTACATTTAGCTAAAACATTTTTAATATTATCTCTTAAAATAGCCTTTTCTTTCTCATTATAAGGCGGCATTACATGTAATTCTAAAGTATCATTTTCTATTTTAATTTTTACTAATGATTCAAATAAAATATTTTGAAGTTCAGGTTCGTATTGCTCTAAAATATCATCTGGTATTTCATAAATATTATCCTCATCTTCAAAAGCCATATTAGAATCTAAAAAATCATCGCTTTGATACTCGGGATATTTAATCTCTTCTTCATAAGTATTATAATTATTTTGAAATTCTTGTTTCAAATTCTTACTTGAATTATTTTCAAAATTAGTATTATTTATTTTAGGATAATTACTTTCTTCTTTTATTACTTCATTTTTTACATTTTGTTTCGTTAAATCGCTAATTAAAACTAATTTTGCATCATTAAAGATACTAGCAAATACATTCTTTACAACACTTGTGTAATATTGTTTAAAATACTGCTTATCTTCTTCATTTTTAGGGTTGATTTTAATACAAAACTCACTACCATCAAAACTTACAAAAGAAGCACATTCTTTAAATATTTCTCCTAATTTATAATCTCTTTTAGCAATCATAGTTACAAAATTTAAGTAATCTTGCTCGTTTTTATTTATATTTTCTACTTTTAAATCTTCATCTATGCTTTTTAATTTTGTAGCGTCTTTTAACATAAATGCTAAAATGTATAAAATAAATTCATCATCATCGCTAATCTTCGTCATATTTTTAGCCTTTGCTAAAATATGAAAAAATCTATCGTATAAAATTAAAGAAAAATTTGTATTTTTATTAGCAAAACTATCTTTTAAAAAAGAACTCATCTCATCAATTACCACACTTGCTTCATAAGATTTAGCAAGTTCTAAAAACCTAAAAATACCATTATCATTTGAGCTTAAAACATCAGCAAAAAATTGCTTTATAATATTTGGCTCTATTAAGCCTAGCATTAAAGCTATGCTTTCTTTATTAAGTTTTCTTTGAGAATAAATTATGCCTTGCTCTAATAAAGTAAGACTATCTCTTAAAGACCCGCCACCGCTTCTAGCAATAAGAGTTAAAGCTTCTTTTTCATAAGGAATTTGCTCATTTGCTAATATAAATTCCATTCTACTTACAATATCTTGTAAAGGAATTTTTTTAAATCTAAAATGTAAAACCCTACTCAAAATAGTAGCTGGTAATTTATGCACATCGGTTGTTGCTAAAATAAATTTAACATGACTAGGTGGTTCTTCAAGTGTTTTTAAAAGCGCATTGAAGGCTTCACGAGTAAGCATATGTACTTCATCAATTATAAAAATCTTAAATCTTGAATGAAGTGGTGCATATTTTGTATTTTCTATTAAATCTTGAATACTATCAATACCACGATTACTGGCCGCATCAAGCTCATAAATATCTATTCCATCATTACTAACGCAACTAGCACACATTCCACAAGGTTTTGAGCTAATCCCACGCTCACAATTTAGTGCTTTTGCTAATATCCTAGCAGAGCTAGTTTTTCCACTCCCGCGAAGACCAGAAAAAAGATAAGCATTAGCTATATTTTTACTATCTAGTGCATATTTTAAACTCTTACTAACAGCACTTTGCCCTACTAAATCATCGTAATTTTTTGGACGATATTTAAGTGATAAATTTTGCATATTATTCATTTAATCCTGACAATAATTCTTCATTATTTTGAGTTTTTAGCATTTTTGCATATAAAAATTTAAGCGCTTCTACATCTTCCATAGAATTCATAGCTGAACGAATTGCCCAAATCTTAGGTAAATTAATTGGCCCTTGCAATAATTCTTCTTTTCTCGTTCCACTCTTTGTAATATTTATAGCTGGATATATTCTTCTATCTGAAATATTTCTATCAAGAACGATTTCGCTATTTCCTGTTCCTTTAAATTCTTCAAAAATCACATCATCCATTCTTGAACCCGTATCAATTAAAGCAGTTGCAACTATTGTTAAGCTTCCACCATGCTCAATATTTCTAGCAGCTCCAAAAAATCTTTTTGGCTTATGAAGTGCATTTGCATCAACACCACCACTTAAAACCTTACCACTACTAGGAGTTGCAGTATTATAAGCACGAGCAAGTCTTGTGATGCTATCAAGTAAGATTATTACATCTTTACCCATTTCTACTAAACGCTTAGCTTTTTCAATCACAAGTTCAGCCACACGCACATGATTTAATGCAGGTTGATCAAATGTAGAGCTAAAAACTTCACCTTTTACACATCTTTGCATATCAGTTACTTCTTCAGGTCGCTCATCAATTAAAAGCACTATTAGTTGGCTTTCAGGATGATTTTTAGCAATTGCAGTTGCTAATTCTTTCATTAATTCAGTTTTTCCTGTTCTAGGTGGTGCTACTATTAATCCACGCTGACCTTTTCCAATAGGTGTGAATAAATCAAGCACCCTACCCGTTAGCTTTAAAGGGTCGTATTCAAGTTGTAATTTTTCTGTTGGAAAAATTGGAGTTAAGTTATCAAATAAAGCTCTTTTTTTAGCTTCTGCTAAAGGCAAATAATTAATCGCTTCAATTTTCAAAAGTGCATAATATTTTTCTTGTTCTCTTGGCTCTCTTACTTGACCTGTTACGATATCACCCACTCTTAAAGCAAATTTTTTAATCTGTGAATTACTAACATAAGCATCGTTTGCACTATCACTTAAATTCGCATCCATAGCTCTTAAAAAGCCGTAACCTTCTTGGTTAATCTCTAAAATACCTGTAAAGAGTATAAAACCACCTTTTTTTGTTTGAGCTTTTAATATTTCAAACATAAGCTCTTGTCTTCTAAATTCCATCGGATTTTCAACACCAGCTTCGTTTGCGATTTCTATTAGTTTTTCAAGAGTTAGTAGTTTTAATTCTTCTATTTTATATCCATCTACTGGAATATGCTTTTTTTGATTTTTTTTATCTTGCTTTTGTTCTGTTTGTATATCTTTATCCATTGATTTCCTTATTTGTAAAAAACGAAGTATTAAAAATTATTTTATAAATTAAAAATAAAATTGTCAATAAAATTAAAGGAAATTATCTTGAAGTGCTCTCATTGTAAAATAGATTTTGATAAAAATAGTATGATTTTTCAAGGCAATAACGCATTTTGCTGTAATGGTTGTAAAAATGTTTTTAATCTCATAAACGAAAATAATTTAGAAGATTTTTATAAAAATGCTTCAAATTTATCTAAAATTAATGAGCAAATTTCTTATGATGAGAACTCTTTTTGCATAGAAAAAGAAAATAATTATGAAAAAATTTTAATTTTAATAGACAATTTACATTGCGCAGCTTGTGTATGGCTTATTGAAAAAATGCTGCTTAAAAATGAAGGCGTATTAGAAATTAATATAAATTATCAAACAAAAAGAGCAAGTATAGAATATAATCCTAATAAAACTAAAGCAAAAGATATATTAAATATAATAATATCTCTAGGCTATATCCCACTAGCTTACAATCCAAATACAACAATGAAAGCTAAAAGAACTCATATTGAGTTTTATTCAAAACTAATTGTAGCAATTGCTTGTGTTATGAATATTATGTGGCTTAGTATCGCAAGATATGCTGGGTATTTTTCTAGTATGGAGCAAAGCGTTCAAGATATTATTAATTTTGCAGAATTTGTTTTATGCACTCCTGTGCTTTTTTATAGTGCTTCATCTATGTTTAAGAGCGCAATTTCTGCTTTAAAAAATAAGATTTTAAATATGGATTGTCTAGTTACATTTGGGGCTAGTTTAGTTTATATTTATAGTATTTATGCTATGTTTACAAGACTTTCTTATGTGTATTTTGATAGCGTAGCTATGATAATTTGCTTTGTTTTTATAGGTAGATTTTTAGAACAATTATCATATAAACAAGCTTTAGAAAATATTGATTTTTTAAGTGATTTATTAAACGCTAGTGTAAATATTGTTAAAAATGACAAAATAGAAAAAATAAGCGTTACTAAAATAAAAAAAGATGATGTAATTAGAGTATTTTTAGGGGATAAAATCTTAATAGATGGCACTTGTAAAAGCTTACAAGCTAGATTAAATCTAAGTGCTATTACAGGCGAGAGTGAATTAGTTGATATTAAGCAAGGAGATTTTATAAAAAGCGCTAGCGTGGTTGAATGTGCTAGTTTTGATTACATAGCAAATTGCACTTTTCAAGATAGCTATATTAATAAACTTGCAAAATTACTAAATAAAACTAAAAAATCAAACCTAGAAAAACTAACTGATAAAATTGGTGTTTATTTTTGTTATGCGATTTTTAGCATTGCGTTTTTGTGCTTTTTATATAATATGAGCGATATTCAAGAAGCAATTATTAGAAGCGTTAGTTTATTAATTATTGCTTGTCCTTGCGCTCTTGCACTTAGCGCTCCTGTTGGAAATCTTTTATGCTTACACGAAGCTTTAAAGCTTAAAGTATTATTTAAAAACTCAAATTATATTGAAAATCTTAGCAAAATTGACATAGCTGTATTTGACAAAACTGGGGTTTTAACAAAATCAAAATTAGAATTATTAAGCCAAATAAATCTAAATGATTATGAAAAAAGCATTTTAAAAGCAATTTTAGATAAAAATAATCACTTCATAGCAAGTTCGCTAAATGAATATATAAAAGATACTAAGCCTAGTTTAAAAGACTTTAAACTCACGCAATTAAGCGGCTTAGGAGTGATTGCAGAATTTGAAAATGATAAATACTATCTAGGCTCTGCAAAATTATTAAATAGTCATAATATTAATGCAAATTCTAAAAACGAAACTGAAATGTTTTTTGCTAAAAATGATGAGATTTTAGAGCATTTTGTATTTTCTAATCAATTAAATGATGATGCTTTAGAACTAATAAATTATTTTAAAAAGCAAAATATAAAAGTAATAATGCTATCAGGAGATAAGCAAAAGCCTTGCGAAAAAATAGCAAAAGAACTACAAATTGATGATTTATACAGTGAATGCTTGCCCGAAGATAAGCTTAAAATAATTCAAAATCTTAGTAAAAATAATAAAGTCTTAATGGTAGGTGATGGCATAAATGACGCACTAGCTTTAAAATTAGCATTAGTATCAATTAGCTTTAAAAACGCTACTAATTTAGCCCTTAATTCAAGTGATATAATTATGCTTGATAATAAATTAATAGGCATTAAAAACTCTCATTTATTAGCAAAAAGAACTTATAGACTAATAAAAACAAACCTAGCATTAAGCTTTTTATACAATATAATTAGTATTCCACTAGCTTTTATGGGGCTTATAAATCCATTAATTGCTAGCATTTTTATGTCGCTTAGCTCAATTTGTGTGATACTTAATTCTATAAGAATTAAAAATTATGCTAAAAAAATAAAGAATTTAAAATAAGATTTAAATTCTTTTAATTTTTCTTACCTTCTTCAATAAAAATTGAGCGTATTGCGTCTGTTTTATCATCTTCTTTTTGCCTTTTAGCCCAGCTCATAATAAGCTCATCTTTTGCTCTTGTAAGTGCTACATAAAATAATCTTCGCTCTTCATCAATGCCCCCAGCACTTTTGCTAAGCTTTAGATTTGGAAATCTACCTTGTGCTAAGTCAATCAAATAAACAATTTCAAATTCCAAACCTTTACTAGCATGAACGGTTAAAAGCTGAACCCCTTTAGTATTTTCATAATCAATATTTAAAATAGTTTTTTCATAAAATTCTTTAAAAGTATTGTAGTTTTTCGCATCGTCTAAAATATATTTACAATTATTTTTAATATTTTCTAGCTTTTGCTCTTTTATCTCATTGACTATTTTTGCACCTTTAAAAGAACGCTTAGCTGCAAGATTATTGATAATCAAGCTAAAAATCTTAGATGAATAAGCATTATTTAATAAAACGCTAGGATTATCAATATTTTCATTTTCTTTTAAGAATTTATAAAGCTCTTCAAGAAAGGTTACATTATCAAATTTTAATTCTTTTAACAATAAAACAGGATTATTTTTAAACTCGGTTGCTAAAAAGCTAAACTCACTTTGCTTAGCTTGATTTTGAGTTCTTGCAAACAGACCAAAAGCCTCATCGCTTTTAGCTAAAAAATCATAATTATCTTTTTTAATAGGTCTTAAAATACCTTCTAATAAAGAGCCATTTCCTAATTCTAAAAATGCTTTATAAATAATATTTACCTTAGCATTTCCAACACCTTTACTCTCTAATAAAATTCCTAAAAAGCTTAAAATATCACTATTTTTATTAGTTAAATTAGCTAAATTTATAAGAGTATTTATTTCTTTTAATTCATAAAAACTACTGCCACCTTTTCTAGCTATTTTAATGCCCTTTTGCTTTAGGCTTCTTTCCATTAAATCACCACTTGAATTATTGCGATAAATCACTGCAATATCAGCTCTATTATTTGCTTCAAGTTTGCTTAAAATATCATTGGCAA
Source organism: Campylobacter sp. RM9333 (assembly GCF_020137705.1). Classification (NCBI taxonomy): domain Bacteria; kingdom Pseudomonadati; phylum Campylobacterota; class Epsilonproteobacteria; order Campylobacterales; family Campylobacteraceae; genus Campylobacter; species Campylobacter sp. RM9333. The sequence continues at coordinate 6,761 of NZ_JACGAY010000031.1, read as the reverse complement.
TGAATTCATATTGTTCGTTTGCTAGATTAAAACTATGTAATTTAATAGGTTTTGTAGCTTCTTTTCTAGTTACGATTAGCTCTTTTGGATATAGCCTTTCGTTTTTTGTAATAACCCTATTTGCAAATTCTAAAATATTGCTAACACTTCTATAGTTTTTATTAAGTGAATAAATTCTAGCATTTTTATATCTATCTTTAAAACTTCCAATTATTTCTATATTTGCCCCATTAAACGCATAAATGCTTTGGTCATAATCTCCTACGCAAAAAAGAGATTTTTTAGGGATTGCGTCTAAAATCGCACTTTGAAGATTATTTGTATCTTGATATTCATCTACTAAAACTTCATAAAAAGGCTCATTTTTATAATCATTTGTGAAAAAATCCTTAGCATTTAGCAATAAATCATCAAAATCATAATAATTATGAGCTTTTTTTTGCTCTTCGTATTCGCTTAAAACTTTGCAATAAAAATTAATATTATCGCCTTGCTCTTCATAATTAGCCTTCAAATATCCACGAAAATCATCAACTAAATTAGTATTATTAAACCTTGAATAAATATCGGCTAAATATGAATAATCAAACAAATCATCTTTATTAGGAGAATATTTTTCGTAAATACTTTTTAGCAAGGCTCTTAATTCACTATTTCGCTTAAGCTGAATATTTTTATGCTTTTTAAGATATTCAAGACTAATTGCGTGAAATGTCCCACTTACAATGCCTTTTATCTTGCTTGAGCCGAGTTTTTTTTCAAGTCTTGCTATCATTTCACGAGCGGCTTTGTTTGTAAATGTAAGTAGCATAATGCTATTTGCTTTAGCACCATCATTTAATAATTTTTCTATCCTTGCAACTATTGTGCTTGTCTTTCCTGTTCCTGCACTTGCTATTATCAAATTACTACCTAAACTAGTATTAACCGCTGCAAATTGTTCATCATTTAATCTATTCAAAACATCTCCACAAATTAAATTAAAAGCCAAAAAGTCTAGCAAAATAACCTAAAAATAAGCAAAAATTAATAAAATGGCAAAAAACACTAATTTAAGGATTATTTATGAGCGATTTTTACAATCCAAAAGAAATTGAAAAAGATTATTATGAATTTTGCAAACAAAAAGGCTATTTTGAAATAGATGGAAATAAAAACATTCAAGAAAATGGCAAAAACTTTGCAATTATGATGCCACCGCCAAATGTTACAGGTGTTTTACATATAGGACACGCACTTACATTTACCTTGCAAGACATTATTACAAGATATAAAAGAATGGATGGCTTTAAGGTGCTTTATCAACCAGGCTTAGATCACGCAGGCATTGCTACTCAAAATGTAGTTGAAAAGCAACTTTTAGCAAAAGGGATTAAAAAAGAAGAGCTAGGGCGTGAAAAATTCATAGAAAAAGTATGGGAATGGAAAGAGCAAAGCGGTGGAGCTATAGTTAAGCAAATGCAAGCACTAGGCATTACTCCTGCCTTTTCAAGACTTCGTTTTACTATGGATGAAGGGCTTCAAAATGCTGTTAAAAAAGCTTTTGTGGACCTTTATAATAAAGGCTTAATAGAGCAAAATAACAGAATGATAAACTGGTGCACAAAAGATGGAGCATTAAGTGATATTGAGGTTGAATATGAAGAAAATAAAGGCAAACTTTATCATATAAGATATTTTTTAAATGATAAGGATTATTTAGTAGTTGCAACTACTAGACCTGAGACTTATTTTGGCGATACTGCCGTAATGATAAATCCAGAAGATGAAAGATATAAGCACTTAGTTGGTAAAGAAGTTACGCTGCCTATTATAAATCGTAAAATAAAAATCATAGCTGATAGCCATGTTGATATGAGCTTTGGAACAGGAATTGTAAAAGTAACACCAGCTCATGATAATAATGACTATGAAGTAGGACTTAGACATAATTTAGAGTTTTTAACTATTTTTGATGAAAATGGAATTTTAAACGAGCATTGTGCTGAGTTTAAAGGACTTGAAAGACTTGAGGCTAGAAAAATAGTAGTTGATAAACTAAACGAATTAGGCTTTATTGAAAAAATTGAAGATTATGTAAATCAAGTTGGACATTGTTATCGTTGTAAAAATATCGTTGAGCCGTATATTTCTAAACAATGGTTTGTAAAAACCGACATTGCAACAAAAGTTATAGAAAAGGTAAATAATGGTGATGCTAAGTTTTATCCAGCTCATTGGATAAATAGCTTTAATGCTTGGCTAAGAGAATTACGCCCTTGGTGTATCAGCAGACAACTTTGGTGGGGACATCAAATTCCTGTTTATTATTGTGATGAGTGCGAACATATTCATGTAAGTGAGAGAAAGGTAGAAAAATGTGAAAAATGTGGTTGTGAGAGTATCACTCAAGATAAAGATGTGCTTGATACTTGGTTTAGCTCGGGACTTTGGGCATTTTCAACTCTAGGTTATAACAATGGCGATTTTGGTAAAGGCACTTTATGGAATGAAAGTGATATAAAAGACTTTTATCCAAATTCGCTTTTGATTACAGGCTTTGATATATTATTTTTCTGGGTATGTAGAATGCTATTTCAAAGTGAAAATGAGCTAGGCGAAATCCCATTTAAAGACATTTATCTTCACGCACTTGTAAAAGATGAAAACGGACAAAAAATGAGTAAGAGTAAAGGCAATGTAATTGACCCACTTGATAGCATTGATAAATATAGTGCTGACATTTTACGCTTTACTTTAGCACTTTTAGCCGTTCAAGGAAGAGATATAAGAATGAGTGAAGATAGAATGATTTTAGTTCGTAACTTCACAAATAAGCTTTATAATGCGGTAAATTTCTTACTACTTAAAGGTAAGGATTATAAGATACTAGATAGCTATAAAACAACACTAGGTATTTATATGAACGCAGAATTTCAAAAATGCGTAAATGAAACTCGCAAAAACTTAGATGAATATAGATTTAATGATGCTGCTATGAATATTTATAAGTTTTTATGGGATGAGTTTTGTGATTATGGAATTGAGTTTAGCAAGGCTGATGAGAGTAGTATAGATGAGCTTGCGAGCGTATTTTTAAATGCTATGAAATTGCTTAGTCCATTTATGCCATTTATTAGTGATTATTTATATCATAAATTAGGTAGCACAAGTATTTTTGAAAACGGCTCAATTATGGTAGAAAAATATCCTAAAATAAATGAAATTTCAACCACTGAAGAGCAAATTATCAAAAACTACGAGCTTTGCAAAGAAGCGATTAATAGCCTAAGAAGTATCAAAAAAACAGCAAATATTACTGATAAAAACGCTCCGGCACAAATTATAAGCGAACATAAATTTGATGAATATTATCTAAAACTAATAGCAAAATTAGCTAAAGTAGGAGAATTAAGCCAAGATGAAAATCCTAAAGAAAGCTTTAGTGTAAATGTTAGCACGAACCTAAAAACCGCTATTTTTGTAGATAGCAAAGCACTTGATGAAATGAAAGCTAAGTTAGAAAATAGATATAAAAAAGTTCTAGCAGAATACGAAAAGCTAAACAAAATGCTAAGTAATGAAAAATTCGTAGCTAACGCACCAACACAAGTTGTAGAACAAAACAAAATTGCTATGCAAAAAGCTGAAAACGAATTAAATGAAATAAAAGCTGAATTAAATAACATAGGATAAATTATGAATGAATATATCTTAAAAATCACTTGCCCTGATAAAAAAGGGCTTGTGGCTATTATCTCAAATGAGATTTATAAGGCGGGATTTAATATAGAAAGCAATAATGAATTTGTAAATAGCGATACAAATTCTTTTTATTTTCTAGCGATTTTAAGCTCAAGTGAGAGTGTAAAAGATGATTTTATAAATAATTTAAAACAGATTTTAACAGACGCACAAATCACATTTAGCCCAAAAAGAAAGAAAAACATAATAATCCTAGCATCAAAAGAACTTCATTGTTTAGGGGATTTGCTACTTGCAAACTATGAAGATGAACTAAATGCGAATATCTTAAAAGTTATGGCAAATCACGATTTAAGCGATTTTGTGAAAAGATTTGATATAGATTTTAGCCTAATTGATACTAGCAAAGATAAAGAACTTTACGAGCAAGATATAATTCAAGAGATTAAAAAATACAATGTTGATTATATAGTATTAGCAAAATATATGCGGATTTTAAGCCCAAATTTTGTAAATACTTTTAAAGATAAAATCATCAATATTCATCATTCTTTTTTACCTGCATTTATCGGTGCAAATCCATATCTACAAGCTTATGAGCGTGGGGTTAAAATCATAGGAGCAAGTGCGCATTTTGTAACGGATAATTTAGATGAAGGACCTATCATTTTTCAAGACATAGTTAGAGTAAATCACACTTATAATTCAAAAGATTTAAGAAAAGCAGGTAAAAAAATAGAAACTCTAGTGCTAAGAAATGCCCTTGAAAAAGTGTTTGATGATAAAGTATTTATTGCAGGTAATAAAACAATTATATTTTAAAAAAAATTGAAAATACAATTAGGGTTTAAGTTTTTAAGCCTTAATTTTATTAAACTCCTTAGCTTATCAAACACATATAATAATTTTTGATTAGTTTTAAAATTATGCTAATTTTACGATTTTAAATTCTTTTAATCTAAACTTTTTTATCGTATAAATTCTCGCCATTTTTATAGGCTAAAAATATAGCCAACAAATCTCTTTCATTTTTGATTTCAGTTTTATTTAATTTGCTTAAAATCTCTTCCATACTTTCACGAATATTATCACTTTTCACTTCTATGGGTTTAAACTCATCTTTTTTAAGCTCTTCGCTAGTTTCTTCTATATTATCTTTTAGATTTTCTTGCTTAAGTTCGTTTATACGCTTTAAGTATTTTTGCTTAAATTCATTCACGCTAATATCACTTGCAAAAAGCTCTTTAATCTCATAATCATAATTAGCAGTACAATCGTTGTTTAAGGCATTTTCTTTTAAAAATGCCTTAATATCCTTTGCCTCATCATCGTTTTGAAAAAGCTTAGAAATAAACATTTCAGGATGAAGCCTAGCATAACCAAAATCTCGCATATAAACATAAAATATAGAAATATCACTAATATTTGTCGATGCATTATTGTTACTTATATTATTGTTTTCTTGACTATCATTTTGACCTTTAAATAAAGCGATATTACTTAATTCTTTTAAGTATTTATTCTCTTCTTCTGGTGTTTTTGCTTTTTGATAATCTTTATAAGCTTCATTCCAATTTCTTAGATTTAAATCATTAAAATTAATTTTCATTTTTTACTCTTTTGATAAAAATTAAGATTTTTAAATTCTTTTATTTTAAACCCTTTTATCATATAAATTCTCGCCATTTTTATAGGCTAAAAATATAGCCAACAAATCTCTTTCATCTTTAATATTTTGAATATTAATTTTGCTAAGTATTTCTTCCATACTTTCACGAGTGCTAGTGCCTTTTACTTCTATGGCTTCGTAAGGTTTTTCTTTAGTTTGTTCTTCTTTTTCTTCTTGTTTAATTTCTTCTTTAGATTGTGATATTTTTAAATCTTCATCTGTATTAGAAAAAATACTTTTCATTAATTTATTTTTTTCTTCATTACTTATGTTATCTGAAGTTAATTTATCTAAATTTTTAAAAAGTTTATTTAGAGTTTTTACCAATTCTTCTGTATCAATTTCTGGAGATTTCTCCAATTCCAACCTTATATGCTTTACAACATCAGGGTCTAACGCTCCATACATACCATAAGTTAGCTTATCACGAAGACCTAAATTATTGTCATATAATGGTTTATAGGTCGGATCGTTTTCTAGCTTTTGCTGAGCTAGTTTTAGATATTCTAAACTAGCCCCATCATTTGCTTTATTTTGTGAATTTTTATTATTAAGCGTATTTGCATAAGTATTTGAAAAATTATTTACTCCATTAACCATCATAACAAATCCCTATACTTTCATATCAAATAAACTTATATTTTTTTGGCTGTATTGTAAAGCCACTTGCAAAAACTCTTCAAATGTTTCATAACTATCTATATCTTTAGGAGCTTTTAGATTTTTACCACTTAGCATTTCATATAATAATTTTTGATATCGCTTCATAATACTTTCAAATTCTTTACCATCAAACCCATCTACATTTTGTAATTTTAATGAGCTAAGTTCTTTTGGTAAAGCTCCATAATTTAACCTATCCATAGGAGTAAATCTATCCTCTCCTATTTGCTTAGCATAATCAGTTCGCTCACCTTCTACCAAAAAATAATTACTACTAAGAGCTGCAATTAGTAAGCCACCTTTTGTGTATTCGCTGTTTTCTGTTTTATAATGTTCTTCATGTGGATTCCAGCAAACTGAAGCAGAGTTTCTAAGCCATTTAGCGTAAATATTATCATCTCGTGTTTCATAATAATTAAAAACATTACCATCTGCACCAAAAATGGTTGATAATGAGTATGTGTCTTTGTGCTTTGAAAAAACATTAGAAAACTCTTTAGATTTAAAATAATTATTAAATTTGTCATCATTATCAAATATTTGAGTAACTTCTAAGGTGCTTTTTCTCATTTCATATAAATGTGGGGTGTTTGACAAAGTATCTTTAGAAAAACTATCGTTTAAGTTTAAAAATTCATCTCCTACAACTTGTCTTACAACATTATAAGCATTACCAACGCTTTTTGCTATATCAATTGATTTACAAATTTTATAAAGTGATATTGCATTTTCATTATGTTCTATT
>NZ_JACGAY010000030.1:0-15202 GCF_020137705.1 Campylobacter sp. RM9333 | reverse complement strand
AAAATTTTTTTTAAAAAAATTAAGAATTTAAAAAAGCATTCTAAATTCTTAATTTTAAATTCTACTAGCGGTATTTAATTTATAAATACTCTGCTAGAAATACCCCCCCCCTATCTCGTGTAACATAGAGCGAACGCAATTTCTACCATCTTCTTTTGCTTTATATAAATAAGCATCAGCAGCTTTTAATACTGATTCAAAATCTCTATTATCAGCATTTCTACAAGCTACACCAATACTTGTGCTACCTTTCCAAATCACTTTTTTATGTTCGTCTAATACTTCTATACCATTTACTACTGCGTGTAAAGCATTTGCAATTGCCACTGCTTCATCTAAAGAATATTTTTGTAATATTACTAAAAATTCATCACCACCTAAACGGCAAAAGTGTATGCTATCTCTATCGTTATACTTATACTTATTACATAATTCATTAGTATCAAAAAAATATTTAACAGCATTTGAAAATTGTTTTAAAACCAAATCTCCTGCATGGTGTCCATAAGTATCATTAACTTCTTTAAACTTATCTAAATCTAATTGAATAATAGCACAGGTTGGGTCTTGATATTCATTCCATATATTATTTAATACAAACATAGCCTGTCGTCTATTAAATAATCCTGTTAATTCATCTGTAATTGATTTTTTCTTATTTTCTTGAATTTGTTCTTGCAGTTGTTTTTCTTTTTTGTTAAGACTTGATTTAATATCTGCTTCAATTTCTAATAATTTCTCGTTTCTAATCTCATAAATTTTTAAAAGATTTGATAAGGTAATAGTTAGAATTTCTATATTTTTATCCATCTTTTCATTTATCATCTCAAATGCTCTTTGAGGACTATTACCAGCTTCTATAAATTTAATTTGTTTAGCTATTTTATAATCTTCTCCAACTATATGAAAAATCAGCCAATTTTTAACAAAATAAGCCAAGTTAATTGCAAGTTCTTTTTGATATACCATATCATCTTCACTATTTTGCTTTAACACTGCATCTCTCATCTTACCTAATTGTGATATACACTGCGAGTGAATATCTCTGTGGGTTTCTACATATTTTGTATATATAGCCATACTTTTCATATAATCTTCTTCATTTTTAAAATGCCAAGCAATATGACTTAAAACCACTTGAAATACAGATTCAAATTCTTTATAACCACTATTAGCTGCTTCAAATACTTGCTCTATTAATTCAAAGAACATTTTATGTTCTTCATCAACCACATCAATACCTATTTCTAATTCAGGCCCCCAGCCTTTTATATATTCTTGAATTGTTGCTTTTTTACTTTCACTACTCATATATTACTCTATTTCTTCCTGAATTTTTTGCTTTATATAACTTAGCATCAGCGTTTTTAAAGGCTTTTATTTTATCATCTTCTACCATTTCAACTCCAATACTAATAGTAACTTTTATAATTTTTTCATTAAATTTAAATATTTCTTTTTCTATATTTTCTCTTATATTATCTAATTTTGTTACACAATTTTTAAAGTCTTGATTTTTATATACGATTACAAATTCTTCTCCGCCAAATCTATAAACTTTATCTACATTAGCTTTTAATATCTTAGCTACATTTTTTAATATAAAATCACCAGCATCATGACCATAAGTATCATTAACTTTTTTAAAAAAATCTATATCACATACCGCTATTACATCATTAGCAATAAGCCTAGTTCTATCATAAGCTCTTCTATTTAAAACTTGAGTTAAAGCATCAAAAAATGCTAATTTATACCCTTCAAGAAATATAGAGATTAAAAATATTAAAGAAGCAAATTCAAAAAACCCAACATCTGTTTTTTCAAGAGTTTTAAAAAACATAAATTCAAAATAAGCTCCAATATACGCAAAAATTAATGTTTTTTCAAAAAATATAAAAAATCTTAATATCAATAAATACACTAAAAATACTAGAAAAAACACTAAACCTAAATCAGTGATAAAAGAATTTGAAAATAAAAATTTATTAGTAGAATTTAATGCAAAGCTAGTATTTTGAGATAAAAATATACCTAATACTATGTATAAAATAAAAACAAAACTAATAGGTAATAAGCATTTTATAGTATCATACTCTTTTTTTAAAGATACTAAAAGCGCAAAAGCAAAAGGCATAAACAAACTTACATAAATATGGGTTTGATAATTTGCTGAAAATAAATAAATCATTTTAGAACTTATTAATAAAATACATACCGATATTATGTTGTATTTTTTAAAGTAAAGTGCAATAATAAGTGCTAATATCTCTAAAATAAAAGTAGCACTAGGCAAAGAAATTATTAATTCACTTAAAAATGAGTTCATTGATTGTAGAGCCTTTTGTAAATTTTAAAGAAACGATTATATAAAAAAAGGATAAAAAATGGTAGAAATCAAATCTCTTACTATGAGATACCCTACGGGATTATTATTTGAAAATGTAAATTTAAGCTTAAAAAGAGGCGAAAAATATGGACTTATCGGTGCAAACGGAGCTGGAAAATCAACATTTTTAAAAATTATAGCAGGAGAACTTGAAGCAACTAGCGGAGAAGTTAGTTTTGAAAATGGCGTAAGATACGGCGTGTTAGAGCAAAATCAATTTGCGTATGAAGAATTTAGCTTAAAAGATGCAGTTTTATATGGAAACAAAAGACTTTATAATGCAGTAAAAGAAAAAGAAAATATATATGCAACTTGCACGGATTATACCGATGAAATAAATAATCGCTTAAGCGAACTTGAAATGATTTGTGCAGAAGAAGACCCAAATTATGAATACGATACTAGATGTGAAAAAATATTAAGCTCTTTAAATCTTCATAATTATGATGAACTTATGAAAAATGTTCAAACAAGTGATAAATTTAAAGTTCTAATCGCACAGGTATTATTTGCTAAACCTGATGTGTTATTTTTAGATGAGCCTACGAATAACCTTGATTTAGACGCTATTAATTGGCTAGAAAATGAACTAAAACGCCACGATGGAACAATGGTTGTAATTTCTCACGATAGATTTTTCTTAAATAGTATTTGCACAAGAATGCTTGATGTAGATTTCAAACAAATTCGTGAATTTGCAGGAAATTACGATGATTGGTATATGCAAAGCACACTTATTAAAAGACAAAAAGAAGCAAGTCTTGCTAAGAATTTAAAAGAAAAAGAAGCTTTAGAAAAATTTATAGCTCGTTTTAGCGCAAATGCTTCTAAAGCAAGACAAGCAACAAGTCGTGCAAAAAACTTAGCAAAACTTGATGTAAGCGAAATAGAGATTTCAAGTAGGCGTGACCCATCAATTTTATTTAGATGTAATAGAGAAATTGGTAATGAAGTTTTAGAGCTAAACAATATAAGTAAAGCTTATGATAAGCAACTATTTAAAAACTTAAATCTTAAAGTAAATAAAGGCGATAAAATAGCAATAATTGGAGCAAGTGGAGCCGGAAAAAGCACACTAGCAAAGATTATAATGAATGAAATTTCTCCTGATAATGGAGAGGTAAAAATGGGTGCTACAATTGAACCTAGTTACTTCCCACAAGATACCTCAAGTAAAATTTGTGAAAATTTGAAACTATATGACTATTTAATTAGCGAAAAACATAAAGATATTGATGAAATTCGCAAATGCTTAGGTAGAATGCTCTTTAGCGGAACCGATCAAGAAAAAATGGCAAAAGATTTAAGCGGTGGTGAAAAGCACAGATTGATGTTGAGTAAAATTATGCTTGAAAGGGGTAATTTTATCTTACTTGATGAGCCAAATAACCATCTTGACCTTGAAGCTATTATTTCTCTTGGTGAAGCACTTTATGAATACGATGGAGTAGCAATTTGTATAAGCCACGATAGGGAATTAATCAATTCTTATGCAAATAGAATTTGGTATTTAAACAATGGTGAGCTTATTGATTTTGTTGGCACGTATGAAGAGTTTTTATTAAAATATGGGGAGAGCAAATGACATTTAAGGTGGAGTATTCGGCAGGTTTTGGTAATTTTAGTCAAAATCATATGGGTTTTGGGCCTACTATTTATATTGAAGAAATTATTAACTATGAGAGCAATAAGGATTATTTTGATTATGTTGACTTCTTTTTAAAGTATTCAAAAAAAGATGATACATTCTTTCAAATTAAATTACTTGAAGATAGAGAATTAAGTGAAAATGAAAAATTGTCTAAGAAAAAGTATTTAATGCTAAGAGATGCGATGTGTGAATGGGCTAAAAACAACACTCAAGATGAAGAGATAGAATTAGAAAAAAATTATCATCAAGGAGATTAAAAATCTCCTTTCGCTTAATTTAAATTCTAAAAAAATAATATTAAGTTTTATACACAAAATATCTAGTAATGATTACTATGCAATATTTTTATATAAATAATTACAATAATTCAAACTTTAGCTTTATAAAATCTAAGTTGATTGTAAAATATTGCTATAAAATTATGTTTTTATATTTTAATTTTTATACTTATTTAATTGTCAATATCTAATTTTGTTTGTGATTATTCCAAAAATATACCATTGACATTTAATAATAAAACTAAAACATTTATGAATATGGTTAAAAATAATACTTAAATAATTGGCGAAAAATACAAAGTGGTACGCTAGGTAGGAGTCGAACCCACAACCTACAGATCCGAAGTCTGTTGCTCTATCCATTGAGCTACTAACGCAACAAAACTAAAATATGATTTTTTAAAAAAGTGGGGTGAGTGATGGGAATCGAACCCACGACCCTCAGGACCACAATCTGATGCTCTAACCGACTGAGCTACACTCACCATAAATGAAATAATAAAGAAGTGGTCGGGGTGAAAGGATTCGAACCTTCGGCCCCTTGGTCCCAAACCAAGTGCGCTAACCAGACTGCGCTACACCCCGAAAATGTTTTATAAGAAAGGTCGCATTATATATTAACTTTTTTAAAATGTCAAGAAAAAAATAATTTATTCACAAAATATTGCTAAAATTATACACAATGACCCCGTAACTCAGTGGTAGAGTGTTACCTTGACATGGTAAAAGTCGTTGGTTCAAGTCCAATCGGGGTCACCATATTACTTATTCTTTTTATAAAATATGTTTTAATGTTTTTTCTTGTGGAATTTAAATACTTTAAGAAATTATATAAATTTATAAGATTAATATATTTAAAAATAAACAACCGCAAAAGCAGTTGTTTAAAATAACTTGCCTAAAATAAGGCAAATTATAAATAATAAGCTATTAAAGCACCACCTACTACTAAAGGTATATTATAGAATATAAATGTAGGGATACATACATCTTTTATGTGATCACTTTGACTATCAGCATTAAGCCCAACGGTAATTCCTAAAGTTGCTTCACTAGCAGGACTACCTGTATCTCCAACTGCACCAGCACAAGCAATGATGAAAATAATACTTTCAGCACTAAAACCCAAAGCCGTGCAAATTGGCACAAATAAAGTAGCAATAATAGGAACCGTTCCAAACGAACTTCCAATTCCAAGAGTGATTAATAATCCTATACACATCATTCCAAACGCTATTATTAATTTATTAGTAGTAATACTTAAAGTAAAATCAACTATTTCTTTAATAGCTCCTGTGCTTTGTAAAACAGCTCCAAAACCACAAGCAATTAGCATAATAAATGCCACATAACCCATTAAAGAAAATCCACCCAAAAACACTTCATCAATTTTTTTATACTCAACTCCACCGCTTACACAAATAAATAAAAATCCAAGTAAAGCCGAAAGCGGTAAAGAACCAACAAGTATTTGAGTAGTTAAAGTAATTAATAAACCTATCATTACCATTAATTCTTTTTTGCCAAAACTAATATTATCTAAGTTTTCATATTTTGTTTCAAGCTCTTGATATGCTTTAGGTTTTCTATAATAAATAAATGAAGCAAGAAGACCAAAAAACATTATAAAAAACATAAGCCAAACAACACCAGCAACATCACTTTGAGTAACTTTTACTCCATTATCATTTAGCGATTGAGTAATTATATCTTGAAATATAAGACCAAATCCCACAGGTAAAGTCATATAAGGAGTTGTAAGCCCAAATGTTACCGCACAAGCTACAGCACGCCTGTCAATTTTTAGCTTATTAAATAGACTTAGCATTGGTGGGATTAAAATCGGAATAAATGCTACGTGAATTGGAATTAAATTCTGAGAAAAGCTTGAAATTATAGCTAAAGAAAATAGCAATAAAATTCTTTTATCTGACATCTTTTTACTAATAAAATTAACTAAATAAGCAGTTAAATTAGTCCTAGATACAGCAACCGCTAAAGCACCTACTAAAACATAGCTAAGTGAGGTTTGCAAATTGCCACTCATACCACTTATGAATGTATTCATAATATTTTTTAATACTACCAAAATATTATCATCAAAACTAACACTCATAAGTCCTGCTATTAGTCCAGAAACTAAAATAGCTAAAAATACATTAAATCTTAATAGACATAGTCCAAGCATTATAAAAACGCTTATTAAAACAGGGTTTGTTAACATAAATTTTCCTTTAAATTAATTTTGTTTAAATGTTTAAAATATAAAAAATAATATGATAAAAAAGTATTATGAAGTCTCAATGCCCTAAGGCATGATGGAAGAAGAAGCTTGTAAATAAATTGTTTGTTAAGACAAATGATAAAACACTCATTTAAAAACTCCTTTTGTAAAATATTTGCGTTATTCAACCTAAAATATTCTGAAATTTTCCTTAAATATTTTATTTTTTTAGAAAAAATCATTAAAATTATCTAAAATTCAATACACTAAAACCTTAAGGAGTAAATATGAAAAAATTAATAATACTTATATTTTCAATATTTGTTTATGCAAATGAAGCACAAATCGCTCTTGATTTAGCAAAAGTTAATGAATATTTATCAAAAATTAGTGCTTGTAGTAATAATGATTTTAAAGGCTGTGATGAAGCAAATAATATAAATAAAATAACTTACATAAAAGAAGCAAAAGACTATATAAACGATGAATGCAAGGCAAAAAATATGGCAGCTTGTTATACAATTTCTACTTTTAGTGATGATGATTATACGATTTTTAATGCCTTAAGACTTGCTTGTCAAAATCATTTTGAATTAGCTTGCACCAAGCTTGTATTAAATTACGAACAAAACTCAACAAAAGCACTAAAAATCATAAAAGCTCAATGCGATAACGAAAATAATCAAAACTCTTGTTATGCAACTGCTAGATATTATAAAGGATTTTTAGATAAAGAAAACGCTATTAAATACGCTCACATTGCTTGCAACAAAAATTTCTTTAATGCTTGCATATTTGAAGCAAGTGTGCATTTAGAAAATAATGACACAAAAAAAGCATTCAATCTTTTAGAGCAAACTTGCAATAAAGGCTATGAAGAAGCTTGTTTTGCTGGAGCTAATGCTTATTTAAATATGGGTAAATTTAAATTAAGTAAAAAATTCTTAGAAAAATCTTGTAATTTAGGTAATCAAATATCTTGCAAAAAACTAAGTGGTTTTTAATATATTTTGAAATTCTAAAAAAGGATAATAATGCTTGAATTTTGGCAACATTTTTATGAAAATACCAATAGAGTTGCATTTAGCATAGGAATGTTTAAAATACATTATTACGCACTTTGCTACATATTAGCATTGCTTATTGCATTATTTATAGGACAAAAATTTGCTCCACGCTTTGGCTTTAGCAAAAAAGAAATAGAAAATTATTTCGTTTGGATAGAAATAGGCATAATCTTAGGAGCTAGAATAGGATATATTTTAGTTTATAGCGATGATAAATTATATTATTTAAGCAATCCTTGGCAAATGTTTAATCCGTTTGTAAATGGCGAATTTGTAGGAATTGCTGGAATGAGCTATCACGGAGCATTAGTTGGTGCATTAATTACAACTTATCTTTATTCTAAAAAATATAAAAAAAATATGTTTAAAATACTTGATTTAGTAGCATTATCAGTGCCATTAGGGTATATATTTGGAAGAATTGGAAACTTTTTAAACCACGAACTATTTGGCAGAGCAACTGATGTAGCTTGGGGAGTTTATGTAGGAGATACTTTAAGGCACCCTAGCCAATTATATGAAGCATTCGCTGAAGGTTTAATAATTTTCATTATCATTTACATTTTTTCAAAGAGAATAAAGTTTAACGGGCAATTAATCTGTATTTATGCAATGTCGTATGGGATAGCTAGATTTATTTGTGAATTCTTTAGAGAACCTGATTTTAATTTAGGTTTTATCGCATTAAGCCTATCTATGGGTCAAATTTTGAGTTTAATTATGTTTTGCTTTGCTCTTAGTTTGTATTTTTATTTAAATAAAATTAAAGATAATCATTAACACGGGGGGGGGGTATAATCAAAATTACGATATTTTGATAATATCAAATTTCAAATCATTTTAAGGAGTAAAGTATGAAAAAACTTTTATTTTTAGGTGCAATTAGTTGCTGTTTATTAGCTGATACAAATATAAATCCAAGCGAACTACCACAAAATATTCAAGACTTTGTAAAAACTCATTTTACAAATGAAAATATAGTTAAAGCTGAAAAAGATTGGGATTCTTATGAAATCAAACTTAGCAGTGGAACTGAACTTGATTTTTCTAAATCTGGAGATATTAAAGAAATAGATGGAAAATACTCTCCAATTCCTGATAGCATTATGCAAGATGTTTTAAAACTTGCTAAAGAAAATCAAAAAAATGCGAAATTAATGGAAATTGAAAAAGAATGGAACGGATATAAACTAAAATTTAATAACAATTATAAAGTTTATATAGACAATAACGGAACTATCACAAAAACCGTGCTTGATGATTAAAAACAATAGGAATTTCAATTTGAAATTCCTAAGATTAGGAAAGATATGAAAACACTTAGAAAATTACATTCTTACATTGGAATTTATGCTTGTTGGTTACTTTTTATAATAACCTTTTTTGGAACCATTAGTTATTTTAGAAATGAAATTGATTTTTATATGCAGCCAAAGTTGCACGAAAGCAAAACTATCTTAAATAATGATATAAATGGATTAAGTAGTGCTATTAATTACGCACAAGAAAAATATAAAGATTACGATTTTATATCTATCAAAACTCCTAGTTATTATAATAATTTATATGAGATTAATTATTATAATTCTAATTCAACAAAAGGCGAAAGAAAAAGTAATATAAGCTATTTTGATGGAGAAAATATACTAAATAAAACAAGCACTTTAGGAGCTAAATTTTTAACTAGTATTCATTATAAATTATTGCCTATTAATGGTAGTTTTAAAGATTTCTTAGAAGCAATTGTTAGTATTTTTGCAGCTGGGATAATATTTTTATATATAAGTGGAATTTTGATTTGGAATAAAAAGAATTTCAATAAAATTAATGTGAAAAATGATTTAGCAAGATTATTTGATTTTCACATAGTTGCTGGACTTTTTGTAGGTTCATTTTTATTCATCTTAGCACTTAGTGGAATAGGTATAAATTACATTAAAGATATAGAAAAATTATTTACTACAACTACCACTAAACAAGCAAAAACACCAAGTAACGCAAATACAAATAGTGATAAAAGTTTTATTTTTGATACAAATTTAATTAGCAAAGCTATTAATAATTTAGAAAATACAAAAAATATAACAATTGTTTTAAATAAAAGCACAAAAGAATTTGCAATTACTTTAAATGATGATAAAAATATAATGCCATCAATTAATACAAAAAGTAATAAAAGCTATGTTTTTGATAGCGAAGCTAATGTAAAACAAACTCCAAAAGAAAGCAAACTAAGTGCATTTTCATCAATTTATGAAATATTTTTTAATATTCATAGAGTTATGTTTGCTGATTTTCAACTTTATTTTATTTTATTTTTATGTGGAATATTTACTTGCTTATTTATATACAAAGCTTTATTATTAGCTAGTAAAAAACATAAAGATAATCTACTTTATAAAGCAATTGCTTATGCAGCGTTTTATCCATCTTTAAATGCTACTGCTATTTATTTTATAGCTAATAAGCTTACTCAAAATATGCAAGTAGAACAATTTGCATTTTTAATAAGCTTTATATTAAGCATTATTCTTAGCTATATTTTTGTAAATAAAACTAAAAATCTAATGATAATTAGCTTAATTATTTTATTGGCATTATTAATATCTGATATTTGTATTAGCGGTTTTGTGTTTATAACAATGATGTTTGACTTTGTTATATTACTTATAATTTTAGGATTAATTATTAATTTAAGGAGAGCAAATGTTAATAATATTAATTAATTTAATAGGAGCAATCTGCCTTAGCATTGATTATAAAAAAGCAAGTTATATTTTATTTGCAATAGCATTTGTATGTGCCTTATATCTTGATGCAAAACTATATAATTTAATGATATTTTTTAGTTCAATTTTTGCATTTTGTATAATTACGATTTGGGCTAAACACCTATATGATTTAAATAATAAAAGCTCTAACATTCGCTAATTTTTAGCGAATGTGGTTTTGGATTAGTTTTTGCTTTATTATTTAAAATCACAAAAGGAAAAATATGAAATTTAGCCAAGATGAGATATTTTCAGCTACTGATGTAGTTCGTAATTTTTCTGCAATTTTAAAAAAAATTGAAGGAAATAAAAAAGTCTTCGTAGTAAAAAATAACAAATTCCAATGTGTTATGCTAAACCTTGCCGAATATGAAAAATTACAAAATGCTTTAGTAATTTTAGAAGCTATTTATAAGGACAAAAAAAATGGCAAGAATTAATATAAAAAATCTCGGGCTAAGTTATCTAATAAGACAAGGAAATGGAGAAAAAGTAGCTTTAATAATGCACGGCTGGGGTGCTAATAAAGAACTAATGGAGCAATTTTTCACAAAATCTTTAAGCAAACATTGTAAGCAAATGATATTTTTAGACTTTGCAGGATTTGGTGGAAGTGATGAACCAAGTTATGCTTTTAACTCTATTGATTATCTTAATTTGACAAATGAATTTATAAAAGCATTAGATATAAAAGTTGATATTTTGCTAGGTCATTCTTATGGTGGCAAAATTGCTTGTCTTATGGCTAGTAAGAATGATTATGATGCGTTGATTTTATGTGCTAGTGCTGGGTTAAAACTACCAAAAAGCCCTAAAGTAAAGCTAAAAGTCTTTCTTGCAAAATGCTTAAATAAATTAGGATTTAAAAACATAAGAAGATTTTTAGCTAGTAAAGATGGTGCTACACTAAGCCCTATTATGTATGAGACTTTTAAAAATGTAGTTGATGAAGACTATCAAAACGAAATTAGCAAAATCAACACGAAAACCTTGCTATTATGGGGAGAAAGCGACACTGCAACACCACTTAGCATAGCAAATAAAATGCAAGGTTTAATCAAAAACTCAAAACTAATTACCTTTAATGGAAATCATTTTTTCTTTATGCAAAATGATTTAACGCCTTTTATTGATGAGTTTTTTCAAAAAGCTTGAAGAATTAGAAATAATTTATTTTAAAGATTGCTACAAATCTTGCAACGGGCATTGCTGTAATGCAGATAAGCCCTTTAATGTAATAATCCCTATGCTAAAAAGCGAGTATGAATACATTAAAGATAAAACCAATCTAAGTCTAGTTGCAAGTATTGCTTACAAATTAAAATGCGAAAAAACAATCACTTTATGCTTTGTCAAATGCTCTTATAAAGGCTTATGCGCTTTTCGTCCTTTAGCTTGTAAGCTATATCCGTTTTTTGCTCTAGTTAATGATGATGGGTTGGTTTTGGATATAAATGCAATTAGTTTGTATGATTTATTTTATAAAGATTTTTCATCTCATCCTTGTCCTTTGATAAAGTATGATTTTGATAATTTAAAAGCGCAATTTTTATTAAATGTAAAGCAAATCTCAAATGAGCCAATAATAATTTTTATATTTAGAGCATTAGAGCTTTTAGTCAAATACCTTAAACTTTATTTAAAAGATTTATACCTTGATAATTGTGAAAACAAAAAAGAGATTTTGCATACAAACAATTTCTTAAATGCTTACAAAAACGAAGAATTTAAAAATGAAATAAATGAACTTTATTTAAGATTAAGCCTAAAATATAAAGATAATTTAGATAAATATTTATAAGAATTAAGAAATAAATTCTTAATTCAAATTCTTAGAAATTTTTTAAGTGATAGTTTAATCTATCAACTAATATTTGATGTTTGAATAATTCTCCTTCAAACTTTACACTCTTACACTCTAGCATTTTTAAAGATTTCGCTATCATTGAAGCAATACTATCAACTACACCAAACAAAATCGCAATATCATCAAGTCCGCCTAAACGATATATCAAAATCAATCTAAAAGACTTACTAACATCCATTAAAATAGGTTTTTTAGCTAATTTAAAATCAAGCCCACTAGCAATTCCTATTTCATATTTATTAGCTAAATCAAGAAGTTCAGTTAAGCCTAATTTAAGTCCTAAAATATTTGCCGAGCTTATTAAAATACCACTAAAAGTATTTAAAATCTCGCTATCTCCTTCAAGATTTAAGCCAAATTTTTCTTTATAATTTGCTAATAACTTAGCACCTAATTTGTTTTTATTTAATAATTCTGCGTGATTTTTACTTTCAAATTCTAAAAAAGCTGATAATTCATTATTAATATAAATCCCATCATCTCTTACAACAACCTCATCGCCCTTATTAAATCTAGCTAAATCATCATAACACCTTGCTCTTTTAGTTTGTGCGTAAGAACTAGCGAGTGATTGTTCATAAACGCCGTAATTATCCCAAAAATCTCTTTCACTACAGGCAATACAGCCATGCCCTGCTTGAACCGGCCAAGAAGTTTTAGCATTAAACTTTGTCTTAGGACAATTATTAAAAGTATATGGTCCTTTACACCCTACTTTAAACAAACAAGCGCCAGATTTAGCTGCTTCATCTCCAAATTCTTCAACAAATTCCCCACTCTCAAAAGCTATTTTTCTTTCGCACATATCGTGTAAGCATTTTGAATAAGCAAAAGCAGGACGATTATTATCATCTAATGTAGGAGCTTTATCAAAAAACGCAAAATGTAAAATACTAGCAATGATATTGCTCTCACTTGGAGGACAACCAGGAATTAATACAGCATCTTTTAAAATATCTTCAATACTAATAGAATTAGTAGGATTTGGCTTAGCTGCTTGAATACCACCATAAGATGAGCATGAACCTACAGCATAAACACAACTTGCACGATTAGTTAATTCTTTTAATTTATGTAAAGCAGAATGAGCTGGAGCCCCACTTGTATAAAACTCATTACTAGCAATAGCACCTTCAACTACTAATAAAAATGGCTCTTTAATTTCTAATAAATCTTCAGCTAAAAATCCACTAGCTGCCATATAAGTTTCGTGATAGATTAAATCTATAAAATCAAAAATCAAATCATCAAGACCAATACTCTCACTTCTAATAAAACTCTCACTACAGCCTGTGCATTCGCTAAAATGTAGCCATATTAATTTTAACTTTTTTGCATTGATTTTTTCGTAGATTTCTTTTTCATCAGCTTTCACGCCTAAAGTTTTTAATGTAGATTGAATTTGAGCTAATACATTTGCATTCATAATAATCCTTTATTTAAGCTTAAAATATCAAATTAAATGAATAATAGCGAAATAATTTTTAAAATTAGTAACTTTTCTACTCAAGTTACTAATTTAACTAGCGGTATATTTAAGATATATTTTATATTTACCCCGTTTTAACGGGGCTAAATGAGTTTAGTTTGAAATATAAATACTAACTAAACCAAACTTTAAATATTCTTAAAATTATACTTTTTTTCAAATTTTAATAAATTTTTATAAGTCTTAGTTAAAAATATATCTTAAAAAAACATAGACTTTAAATACTTAGTTAGACCTAAATTCTCTAACATTATTATAAGTATTACAATAGGACAAATAAATCTTATAAACAATAACCATATTTTAAATCCAAACTCACCCATATAAGGAATAAATAAGTTTTTAAGTTTATTCACTTCTACGAAAAATCCTACGAAAATACAAGTAATAATCGCTGATAATGGCATTAAAATATTAGAAGTTAAATAATCTAATATATCAAATATACTTTTATCAAAAAATGTAAAAATTGAAGAATATTCATTATTAAAACCTAATATGCAAAATATCCCCATAATATAAACAAAAATACCTATATAAATTAGAGCAAGTTTTCTTGAAATTCCAAATTTATTTATTAAATAAAAAGCAAAAGGTTCAATCATTGAAACAGCACTAGTAAGCCCAGCAAAGAGTAATGCTATAAAAAATGCAATCGCAAGTATATTTCCAATAATTCCAAGATTTGAAAATAAACTCATAAGGCTTACAAATATAAGTCCTGGCCCTTGCTCGCTTGCATTTGCTCCATATTCAAAAACAAAAGTAAATACAATAAGCCCCATCATAATACCAACTAAAATATTTATAAAAATAATTGATAAAGTTGATTTAATTACATTTATATTTTCTGGCAAACTAGCAGCGTAAGTTAAAACTACGCAAACACCCATAGAAAGACTAAAAAAGCTTAGCCCTAAAGCGTCTAAAATTAATTTTATATTAAGTTTATCTTCAACAAATAAAACAGAAAAATCAGGCTTAAACAAAAAGCTAAACGCCTTAACAAATCCATCAAAAGTAAAACTATATAAAAGCATTAAAATTAATAATATAAACAAACTTGGCATCATCCATACATTCATTTTTTCAATGCCACTTTTAATTCCTTTACTAACAACCCAAAAAATCATAAAAAACACTATGCTAAAGCAAATAATTTGAGATAATAAGTCTTTTGTCAATAAATTACCAAATAAATCTCCAGCTTCGCTAACAGAATTTGGTAAAGCAAAAAAACTAGAATAAATGTATTTTAAAATCCAGCCTATTACAACGCTATAAAAACAAACTATTAAAATAGCTCCTATCATAAAAAATCCTGCAAATCCCCAAGCTTTTTTATTAGATTTTGCTAAATCGCTAAAAGCATTCACAGCGTCTTTTTGAGTAATTTTACCAATACTAAGCTCTCCTAAAAAAACCATAAAAGCTACTAAAAATGTTAAAACTAAATAAAGCAATAT
>NZ_JACGAY010000029.1:0-16247 GCF_020137705.1 Campylobacter sp. RM9333 | reverse complement strand
CAATATAAAGGATTAAAATGAAAAAATTATTTTTTGTATTTATTTTATTAATTAGTTTTTTAAATTCAAGTGAGCTAAAAGTAGCTACTTCTAAAAATGTAGGAGAATTAAATCCACATTTGTATTCTCCAAATGAAATGTTTGCTCAAAATATGGTTTATGAAGGATTTGTCTCATACTCGCAAGATAATCAAATAATACCTAGCCTAGCAACTTCATGGGAGATTAGCGAAGATGGTTTGGTATATACTTTTTATCTTAGAAAAGGAGTTAAGTTTTCTAATGGAGAAGACTTTAATGCAAATGCAGTAAAGCTTAATTTTGATGCAATTTTTGCTAATAAACAAAGGCATATTTCTTTTGCACTTGTAAGAGCTTTTGATTATCTTGAAGTGGTTAATGATTATGAAGTAAAGCTTCATTTAAAACATATTTATGAACCTACTTTAAGAGAACTTAGTCTTATTCGTCCTTTTAGATTTATAGCTCCAAGTGCTATGATTGATAATAATACAAAAGATGGTATAAAAGCACCAATTGGCACAGGCAAATGGAAATTCGTTGATACTAAATTAGGCGTTTATGATAAGTTTGTTAAAAACGAAAATTATTGGGGCGAAAAAGCTAAAATTGATAGCATAGTATGCAAAATAATCCCTGATCCAAGCTCAAAAGTAATAGCTCTAAAAACAAAAGAAATTGATTATATTTATACTGATGGAGAAATTAGCTTAGAAGATTTTATAAACTTGCAAAAAAGCGATTATCAAACGCTAATTTCAAAGCCACTTAGCACTATTTTAATAGCACAAAATACGGCAAAATATCCAACAAATGATATTAATGTAAGAAAGGCTATTAATATGGCTATTAATAAAGATGAAATTAGCAAATATGTTTTCTATGGGACAAGACCAAAGGCTGATTTTTTCTATGATGATAATGTGCCAAATGGCAAAATTGATAGAAGTGCATACGAATATAATCCTAAAAAAGCTAAGCAATTATTACTTGATAATGGTTGGGAATTTAAAAATGGCTTTTTAGAAAAAGATGGCAAAAGATTAGATATAGTGATTTCTTATATAGGCATTAATGCAGAGCAAAAGGCTATATCAGAAGTATTACAAGCGAATTTAAAAGAAATAGGAATTAATCTAATCTTACAAGCTAATGAAAGCACTATATTTTATAAAAGACATAGAAATGGGGAATTTGAATTAATCTTTAATGCTACTTGGGGAGCTCCTTATGAGCCTGAAATTTTTATGGCTTCTATGGTTGCACCAGCTCACGCTGATTATATGGCTCAAATTGGATTAAAGCAAAAACCACTAATTGATGAAAATATAGAAAAATTATCTAAAACAATGAATAAAGATGAAAAATCTAAACTAGCTAAAGAAATACTTACAATCTTACACGATGAAGCGGTATATATTCCTATTGTATATCATACAAATATATGCGTTGCAAGTCCTAAATTAAAAGGAGTTAAAACGAGTATTTTAAAATATGAAATTCCTTTTGATGATATAGAAATTAAGGAGTAGTATGAAAAAATTCATATTAAAAAGAACTTTATATGCCATTATTTGCTTATTTTTAGCATCAATTTTTATTTTTTTATTAATTAGACTTAATGGAACTGATGCTGTTATGAATTATTTGCAAGTTAGTGGGATAGCACCGACTGATGAAGCGATAGAGCATACAAGAATTATGCTAGGCTTAAATGAGCCAATAATTACTCAATATATAGTTTGGATAAAAAACGCCTTGCAATTAGATTTTGGGACATCATATTTTACTAATCGTAAAATCGCACCTGATTTGTTTGAATACTTAGGAAATACTTTAAAGCTAACATCATTTGCCTTGCTTATAACTTTTGTAATCTCTATTCCTTTTGGGGTGTTTTCTGCAATTTATAAAAATCATTTTTTTGATTATTTTGTAAGGATTTTTTCATTTTTAGGTGTTAGCACTCCTAGTTTTTGGCTTGGTTTATTATTTATTTTATTTTTTTCTGTTGAGCTTAATTTATTGCCTCCTTTTGGCATAGGTGGGATTAATCATTTAATAATGCCCGCATTAGCAATATCTTTTATGTCAATTGCTATTAATGCTAGATTTATTAGGATTAATTTTTTACAAGCTTGTAATGAAAGATTTATAGCTTATGCAAAAATGCGTGGCGTAGGAAAGTATAAGATATATTCAAAACATATTTTATTTAATTCTTTACTACCTTTAATAACTGCTTTTGGTATGCATATAGCTGAGCTTTTTGGTGGGGCTTTAGTGATTGAAAATATTTTTGCTTATCCTGGAGTTGGTCGTTATGCTGTAAGTGCTATTTATTATAGTGATTATCCTGTAATTCAAGCTTTTAGTATGATGATGTGTTTTGTGTTTATTTTAATTAATTTAATCACTGATATTTTATATGCGATAATTGACCCAAGGATTAGATATGAGTAAGAAAATTTATGAATATTTCGTGTATTTTTTATGCGCTTTTATAATCTTACTTGCTTTATTTGGTAAATATTATGCACCTTATAGTGCAAATGAGATTAATTTAGCGAATAAATTTGCTAGTAATTCATTATTACATATTTTTGGAACTGATCATTTAGGGCGAGATATTTTCTCAAGGATTTTAGAAGGTGCTTATATTTCAATTCTAGCTACCTTTTCAACCATTATTATAATAATAGTTTTAGGCGTTAGTGTAGGTTTTATAGCTGGATTTTCAAATAATAAAATTGATAATTTTTTAATGAGAATTTGTGATATATTTTTATGCTTTCCTACTATTGTTTTGGCTTTATTTTTTGTAGGGATTTTAGGAACTGGTTTATTAAATATAATTATAGCCATTGCTTTAACTCACTGGGCTTGGTATGCAAGGATTATTAGAAGCATTGTTTTAAAGTTAAAAAATACTGAATATGTATTAATTAGCAAAACTTGTGGAGCTAGTAATTTTAAAATTTTTAAAAAGCATTTTGCAAAGCCTATTTGTATGCAGCTATTGGTATTAAGCACGCTTGATTTGGGGCATATAATGCTACATATTTCAGGTCTTAGTTTGCTTGGGCTTGGGGTAAAAGCTCCACAGGCTGAATGGGGGATAATGATAGCTGAAACAAAAGATTATATTTTAACTCATTATGAGCTTATTTTGTATCCTGGAATTGCTATGTTAATTGTAATTATTGCTTTTAATTTATTAGGCGATATTTTAAGAGATAAATTTGAAAATTTAATACAAGTTGAAAGTCATGGATAAAATAATAGTAAAAAATTTAAATATATTTTATAAAGATACAGCCTTAGTAAATAATGTTAGTATGAATATACAAAGTGGAAAAATCACGGCTTTATTAGGGCTTAGTGGAAGTGGAAAAAGCCTAATAGCAACAGCTATTATGGGATATGTAGCAAATAATTTAAAGCTTAGCGGGAGTATTTGTTTAGATGATAATTCAAAGCAAAATATTGCTTGTATTATGCAAAATCCAAGAACAGCTTTTAATCCTTTATTTAGTATCAAAAACTGCTTTTATGAGACTTTAAAGGCAAGGAATTTAAAAATTGATAATGAATATATAAAAGAGATTTTAAATAAAGTTAAATTGAACGAAAGCGTTTTAAATCTTTATCCACACGAATGCAGTGGCGGAATGCTTCAAAGAATTATGATAGCTTTAGCCTTAGTATCTCGTGCGAAATTTATAATAGCAGATGAGCCTACGAGTGATTTGGATTTGATTTCTCAAGCTGCAGTTTTAGATATATTAGAAGAAATATCAAGCAAAATAGGGATATTGTTAATAACTCATGATTTTGGAGTTGTTGCAAGACTTGCTGATTATGTTTATGTTATGGATAATGCAAGGATTGTTGAAGAAGCAACTTGTATTGATATATTTAAAAACCCACAAGCAAATATAACAAAAGAATTAATTAATTCACATTTATCATTATATGGAGTTAGCAATGCTTAAGGTAGAAAATATCTCATATTCATATAAAAATTCAAATTTATTTAGCGATAAATATACTCAAGTTTTAAATGGAGTTAGCTTTAATTTAGATGAGAATAATTCTTTAGGTATTTTAGGAATTAGTGGAAGTGGCAAAAGCACTTTAGCAAAAATCATTGCTAATATTTACAAAGCAAATTCTGGAAATGTATTTTTAAACAATGTAAAAATACAAGATAATAAAGAGTATAAAAAATTAATTCAAATAGTATTTCAAGACTCAAGAGCATCTTTTAACCCTGATTTTAGCGTTTATGAAGCCTTGATTGAACCTTTAGAAAATCTTACTAATTTTAGCAAAAGCGAGATTAAAAAAAGAGCTTTAGAATGCTTAGAATTATTAGAATTAAATCAAGACTTATTAGATAAAAAATGCTCAATGTTAAGTGGGGGACAATTACAAAGGCTAAGCATAGCAAGAGCTATTTCAATTAAGCCAAAAATACTTATTTTAGATGAAGCTACAAGTTCATTAGATGTATTAATTCAAGCAAAGATTTTAAAGACTTTAAAAAATCTTCAAAAGGATTTAAGCTATATCGTAATAACTCATGATTTAAGGATTATAAAATTATTTTGTGATGAAGTTTTAGTCCTTGATAAAGGCAAGGTAATTGAGAGCAAAAAAGTATGCAAGGATTTAGAATTTGAAAGCTTAATGGCTAAAGAATTAAGCAATAGCATATTAAAGCCTTTTCCTAAGGATTTTTATAAATAATATTTAAAAGATTAAATATAATTTTTGTAATTTTGTAAAAAAGTGTTACGAATTTACAAATTCTTATAATTAATCTTAAAAATTATTATGAAATTAAGCTTAGTTTATTAATATTTCTTTTTATTTTCAAAAAAGGTTTTTAATGAGTTCAACGCTACTTATTCAACAGATTTTCAATGGCTTTTCACTAGGCTCAATGTATGCACTAATTGCTATTGGATATACTATGGTTTATGGAGTTTTAAGGCTTATCAATTTTGCTCACGGCGATATTATGATGATAGGCTCGTATGCTTGTTTATTTGCACTTAATTTTTTTGCCTTTCCGTTTATACCTGCTTTTGGTTTTGCTATATTAATTTGTATTGCACTTGGAATTAGCATTGATAAGATTGCTTATAAGCCACTTAGAAATTCTCCTAGAATTTCACTATTAATAACTGCTATTGGAGTTTCGTTTTTCTTAGAAAATCTAATAAATGTATTATTTACAAGCACACCACAACCATTTAATGCACCAAGTATTTTGATAAATCCTATTAATTTATTTGATATTAGAATGTCTTTGCTTGATTTGATAATTCCAACTTTAACTATTATTATTTTAATAGCTGTTTTGTTGATTTTGTATAAAAGCAAATATGGAATTGCTATTCGTGCACTTGCTTTTGATATTTCAACCGTTGCTTTAATGGGAATTGATGCTAATAAAATTATAGCTTTTGTATTTGCACTAGGCTCAATGTTAGCTTGTATTGGCGGGATTTTTTGGGCGTGTAAATATCCACAAATTGACCCTAATATGGGAGTTTTAATAGGGCTTAAGGCTTTTGGAGCTGCTGTTTTAGGTGGTATTGGTAGCGTTGGCGGAGCTGTTCTTGGTGGGCTTATAATTGGATTTTGCGAAGTTTTAATAGTAGCTTTTGTGCCTGATTTAGCAGGGTTTAAAGATGGTTTTGCATTTATATTTTTAGTATTTGTTTTATTGTTTAAACCAACAGGAATTATGGGACAAGATTATGAAAGGAGTAGATTTTAATGAAAAATATATTTTCAATAATCATTTTAATCTTAGCAGTTTTAAGCATTTTTGCGGCTCAATATTGCTTGAGTGATTATGCTTTAAGAACTTTTATAAATATTAGTATTTTTATAATCTTGGCAGTATCTTATAATCTAATCAATGGTGTAACAGGGCAATTTAGCCTAGAGCCTAATGGTTTTGTTGCAGTTGGTGCTTATATTACGGCTTTATTATTGCTTGATATTGAAGCTAAGCAAGATCAATTTAGCTTATTAGACCCGCATCCATTTATTTTATCATTTCATACTGATAGCTTTTTTATAGCTTTATTAGCGGGTGGTTTTAGTGCTTTGGCTTTATCTTTAATCTTAAGCTTTGCTGTTTTTCGTGTAAGGGGAGATTATTTAGCTATCGTTACGCTTGGATTTGGGATAATTATTAAATTAATTGCACTTAATTTCGCAGCTTTTACAAACGGAGTGCAAGGGTTAAATGAAATTCCAAAACCGAATAATTTTTTATATATAGTTGGAATTATTACTATTATTAGCGTTATTTTAATACTTAATATCATTTATTCAAAATACGGCAGAGCAATGAAGGCTGTAAGAGATGATGAAGATGCAGCTTTAGCTATGGGGATTAATACTTTTAGGATTAAGACTTTAGCTTTTGGGACTAGTGCTTTTTTAGAAGGTGTAGCAGGTGGGCTTTTAGCTTGTTATATCACAAGTGTTACGCCTGAACAATTTGACTTTTTATTTACATTCCAATTATTAATTATCATAGTTTTAGGTGGGTTAGGAAGCACTACAGGAGCAATTATTGGAGCTATTTTAGTAATTGGTGGAAGTGAGTGGCTTAGATTTTTAGATGAACCTATGAGCATTTTTGGTTATGAGACAAAAGGTTTGCCAGGACTTAGAATGCTTGTGTTTTCTATCATATTAATTTTAGTAATGCTATTTGCAAGGCGTGGGATTTTTGGCGATAAGGAGCTAAGCGATATTATTTTTAAAAGGTTTAAAAAATGATTTTAGAGCTTAAGAATATTGATAAGAATTTTGGTGGAGTAAAGGCTATAAATAATGCAAATCTTAGCGTTAAAAAAGGTGAAGTTTTTGGACTTATTGGACCTAATGGAGCAGGGAAAACTACTTTATTTAATATAATTTCAGGAGCTTATAAACCAAGTTCGGGTGAGATTATTTTTGATAATAAAAACATTACAAATCTAAATCAATTAGAAATCACAAAATTAGGCATTGCAAGGACTTTTCAAAATATTAGATTATTTTCATCTATGAGTGTGCTTGAGAATGTTTTAATAGGGCTAAATTGTAGTATTAATTACAATATTTTTGAAGCGTTTTTGCATATTGCAAGATATAAAAAGGCTGAAAAACAAGCAAGAGAAGAAGCAATAAAAATACTAAATACTCTTAAAATCTCTCATTTAGCTAATGCAAAATCAACCGAATTAAGTTATGGAGAACAAAGAAAATTAGAAATAGCAAGAGCATTAGCACTAAAGCCAAAATTATTATTACTTGATGAGCCTGTAGCAGGAATGAATGGGACTGAGAGCAATGAATTAGCAGATATTATAACTACTCTTAAAAAAGAGCTTAGTATAGTGTTGATTGAGCATGATATGAAGTTTGTAAATAGCTTATGTGATAGGGTTTTAGTGCTTGATTATGGTAAGAGTATTTTCTTAGGCTCACCAAAAGAAGCAGTTAATAATAATGAAGTAATTAAAGCATATTTAGGAGATTTTTAATGTTAAAGGTTAAAAACTTAAGCGTTCATTATGGTTTGATTAAAGCTGTTGATGATATTAGTTTTCATATAAACTCAGGAGAAATCGTAAGTATTGTAGGTAGTAACGGGGCTGGTAAAACTAGCACTTTAAATGCGATTTTGAATATTCCTAAGCGTAGTGGGGAGATTAATTTTTTAGGTTATGAAATAGAAAGGCATAAAACTCATACTCTAGTTCAAAAAGGAATTAGCCTTGTGCCAGAAGGAAGAAGAGTTTTTGCAAATCTTAGCATAGAAGATAATCTTAAAATGGGAGCGTTTTATAATGCTGATAATTACGAGCATTTAAAAGAGCAAATGTATAGATTATTCCCACGCTTAAAGCAAAAAAATAATACCTTAGCAAGGAATTTAAGTGGTGGAGAAGCACAAATGTTAGCAATCTCAAGAGCTTTAATGGGAGAGCCAAAATTACTTATGTTAGATGAACCAAGTCTAGGACTTGCACCTAAGATTGTAGGAGAAGTTTTTGAGATAATTAAGGTTTTAAAAAATGAAGGAATTACTATTTTATTAGTAGAGCAAAACGCCCAACAAGCATTAAAAATAAGCGATAGGGCTTATGTTTTAGAAAATGGTAAAATCGTTTTAGAAGGCAAAGGAATTGACCTTGCAAATGATGATAATATTCGCAAAAAATATTTAGGAATTTAAATATAAAATCGGAATTAATTTTTCGGTTTTATATTTTAATATGATTTATTTTAGCCTTGTTATAAATTAATATTTATATATGAGATTTTATGATGATTATTTTTTTAGTATAAATATATTTTTATTATTTAACTTAGGAATTTAATTCTACTTATGTTTTAGCATTATCAATAAATATCAAGATGATTTTAAGTAAGATTTTATATAATCACTTTTATCTAAAATGAAAGTGTGTGATGAAAAATAAGAATTTAATTTACCAACTAGAAGGAAAACCCCCGTTTTTTGTAGCACTTCCTTTGGGAATGCAGCATGTTCTTGCTATGTTTACAGGAAATTTAGCCCCCATTTTGATAATTATAGGGGTCTTAAATAGTACGAGTATTGTAATATCCACGCAAGAAAGTATCAGTTTAATCCAATCAGCTATGCTAGCTTCTGGCATAGTAACTCTTCTGCAACTTTATCCAATCAAATATAAAAATATCCAAATAGGTGCTAATCTTCCAATAGTTATGGGGACTACATTTGCTTTTGTGCCAACAGCTATAAGTGTTGCAAATACTTATGGTTTTAGTGCAATTTTAGCTTCTTCTCTTATAGGCAGTATAATCACTATATTTATTGGTTTTGCTTACAAATATATCACAAAGATTTTATCTGAATTAGTAATAGGTGTTGTATTAATTGCAATCGGCATTAATTTATTAGATGTGGGTGTTAATTATTGTGCGGGTGGTTTAGCTGCTAAAAAAATGGGAACTTATGGGGATATTATTAATTTATGTTTATCTTTTAGCACTTTTGCAATCATTATTGCTATTCAACGATTTGCAAAGGGTATCTTTAAAGTTTCAGCTATTTTAATAGGTCTTGTTGTGGGATATTTTTTAGCTTATATGGTAGGTAGAGTAGATACTAGTATTATTAGTGAAGCAAGTTGGTTTAGCTTGCCTATTCCAATTATTTTAATTAATGAATTTCATTTTGAACTAGCCCCTATTGTAAGTGCCATTATCGTTTATATAATCACAAGTTTAGAAACTATTGGAAATGTTAATGGAATTACCGTAGCAGCTTTTAATAGGTGTGCTAAAGAAAAAGAAATCAGTGGAGCTATTTTAGCAGATGGTGTTGGTTGTATGGTGGCTAGTTTGTTAAATGCTTTACCTAATACAGCTTATGGTCAAAATGCAGGAATAATAGCAATGACAAAAATTATAAATAAATATTGCATAGCTTTAGGTGCTTTTTTTATTATAGTATCAGCTTTTATTCCTAAATTAGGAGCTGTTTTTAGGACTATTCCAGATAGTGTTTTAGGGGGTGCAGTTATTATGATTTTTGCTATGATTTTGATAAATGGTATTAAGATTGTAGCTTATGCTGGATTTAGCAACAAAAATGTAATGATATTAGGTATTACTTTTGGTCTTGGGTATGGGTTTGGAGTCCATCCTGAAATTACTAGTAATTTGCCAGGTTATATAAGTTGGGTTTTTAAAGATAGCATAGTAGGAGTTTGTGTAATTTCTATGATAGCTTCTTTATTTTTTGCAAAAGATAAATAAGGGTGAGTATGAAAGAAGAATTTAAAACGATAGGTAAAAGTGAAACAAGATGGGATGCTTACGCTAAAGTTACAGGTAAAGCAATTTATACTGCTGATATTCCTACTAAGAAAAAGTTTTATGCAAGAATAGTAAGATCTAGCATAGCACATGGATATGTTAAAAGTTTTGATTTTAGCGAAGCTTTAAAGGTTGATGGGGTTATTAAAATTTTAACTTATAAAGATATGCCAAAAACTAAGTTTGCAACCGCAGGTCATCCATTTGGACTAGACCCAAAGACTAGAGATAGGTATGATAGAACCATTTTAACAGAGCATGTTAGATTATTTGGAGATGAAATAGCAGCTATTATTGCAACCACTGATTTAGCTGCAAAAATTGCTGTAAGTAAGGTAAAGGTTGAATATGATGAGCTTCCTTTTTATCTAACCCCACAAGAAGCAATGCAAGAAGGGGCTGCGAAAATTCATGAGGATTTAGATAGTAATATAATGGCTCATACTATTAGTAAAGTTGGAGATGTAGAATCGGCTTTAGCTAATAGCGATTATGTTTTTAGTGATACATTTAAAGTTCCTTTACAACAACATTGCCATATGGAAAATCAGATTGCTTATGCTTATAAAGACCAAGATAATCGTTATGTGGTAGTAAGTTCAACTCAAATTCCACATATTTTAAGAAGAATTTTAGGCGAAGTTTTTGAAAAACATTGGAGTTATTTTAGAGTTATAAAACCTTTTGTTGGTGGTGGTTTTGGTAATAAACAAGAAGTAACAATAGAGCCACTTTGCGTTGCTTTATCTATGGCTATGGGTGGAGAAATTGTTCAAATTGCACTTGATAGAGAAGAAAGTATCGCATATACAAGAACAAGACACGAAATGGAATATAAAGCAAAAATGGGTATTAGTAAAGATGGCTTTATAAATGCTTTAGATATAGAAGTATTATCAAATAAAGGAGCTTACGCATCTCATACTCATTCGGTTGGTATTAAAGGTGGTGGAGTTTTATTATCTTTATATAATATTCCTAACTTTAGATATGACATTAAAACCGTTCATACAAATATAGCAACAGCTGGGGCTATGAGAGGATATGGAGTTCCACAGGTTATGTTTTTTATAGAAAGTTTTATGGAAAATGTAGCTAGAAAAATGGGTTTTGATTCTATTAGTTTTAGAGAAAAAAATATAGTAGGAAATGATGTTTTAAATCCACTAAATCAAGTTATTCAAAAATCAGCTAAATTAAAAGAATGTATTAAGGTTGCTAAAGATAAATTTAATTACTATGAAAAACAAAAAGCCTGTAAAGAATTTAAACACTCTTATAAAAAGCGTGGGGTAGGGCTTGCAACCTTTACTTATACAACAGGTGTTTATCCAAAGGGCTTAGAAACAGCAGCAGCTAGAGTAATACTAAATCAAGATGCACATATTAAACTAATGCTAGGTTCAACTGAAATCGGACAAGGTTCTGATACGGTTTTAGCTCAAATGGCAGCAGAAGTTTTAAGTATTCCTTATGATTGGGTTATAGTTGATGCGAATACTGATACAGATACGGCTCCATTTGATACAGGAGCTTATGCTTCAAGACAAAGCTATGTAACAGGGCTTGCAGTAAAAGAAGCTGCTTTAAAATTAAAAACAAAAATATTAAAAACAGCAGCGAGATTAAAAGATGTTGATTTTGCAAATCTTGATTTAGAAAATGCAAATATTGTTTTTAAGAATAAAGAAGTTTTAATGAGTTTGGCTGATTTTGCTTTACACACTACTTATGATTGGCAAAAGGCTAAAAGTTTATCGGCATTTGCAAGTGTAAATTGCCATACAAATTCTTATAGTTATGGTATTACTATGGCTATGGTTGAAGTTGATATGAATACAGGAAAAATAGAGATATTAGATATTTTAAATGTTCATGATGCTGGTAAGGTATTAAATCCACTTTTAGCAAGTTCTCAAGTAGAAGGCGGAATGGGAATGGCAATTCCTTATGCTTTATTAGAAGAATTAAAATATGACAAAAAAACAGGTAAGATTTTAAACAATAATCTTTTAGATTATAAAGTTCCAACTGCACTTGATGTTCCTGATTTAGATGTTAGTTTTGTTGATAATTATGACCCTTATGGTCCATTTGGTAATAAGTCTTTAGGTGAACCTCCTATGTGTTCTCCTGCACCTGCTATTAGAAATGCAGTGCTTGATGCTACAAATATAGAGTTTAATCAAATTCCAATAACACCAGAAAGATTTTTTCAAGCTAAGGATAAAGAATGTATTATTTAAGTAATTACACGGAAGCAAAAAGCGTTAATGAAGCTAGTAGGTTATTAAAAACTATAGATGATTCGGTATTAATTGCAGGCGGAACTGATATTTTAATTAAACTTAGAAGTTTGGATAAAAAATATGCAAATAAGCATTTAATAGGAATTAATACTTTAAAAGAATTAAAAACCATAACAATTGATGATGAGTTTATTCATATAGGCGCATTATGCACTTTTGATGATATAGAAAATAATGAAATTATAAAAAATAATTTAACAAATCTAAAACAAGCAGCTGCTCTAGTTGGTGGCCCGCAAATTAGAAATATGGCCACAATAGGTGGAAATATTTGCAATGGTGCAACTTCTGCTGATAGTGCTTCAAGTCTTTTTACTCTTGATGCGATTTTAGTTATTTACAATGAAGACACACGCAAAGAAATTGCTATAAATGATTTTTATATTAGTTCTGGTGTTGTTAAATTAGAAAAAGGAGATATTTTAACAAGTATTAAAATTCCTAAAAAATCTTTTAATGGTTATGTTAGTAAATATATAAAATTTGCTCAAAGAAATGCTATGGATATAGCTACAATTGGAGTTAGTGTTATGTTAAAAACTAATAATGATGAGATAATTGATTTAAAATTAGCTTACGGAGTGGCTGCTCCTACTCCTATTAGAGCTAAAGAAAGTGAAAAGTTAGCAAAAGGTTTAAAATTAACTAAGGAAAATATTGAAAAAATTGCTAATAATATTTTAAATGAAACAAAGGCAAGAGATTCTTGGAGAGCTTCTAAAGATTTTAGAAATAATCTTTTAACAACGCTTACAAAAAGAGCTATTTATGAATTAATAGGAAAAAATTATGAAAATTAAAACTTATATAAATGATAAATTTTATGAATTACACATTGACCCTAGAATGTCATTGCTTGAATTAATAAGAAATGTATTACAATTAAGTGGAACTAAAGAAGGCTGTAGTGTTGGTGAATGTGGAGCTTGTGCTGTTTTGGTTGATGGTAAAAATGTAAATAGCTGTATTTATTTAGCAGCTTGGGCTGATGGTAAAAAAATAACTACTATAGAAGGTTTAACCCCTTTTGATGGCTTAAGTCTTTTACAAGAAAATTTTATAAAAAATGGAGCTGTTCAGTGTGGATTTTGCACTCCTGGGTTTATTATTTCATCAACTGCTTTGCTTAGTAAAAATAAAATGCCTACTAAGTTTGAAATAAGGCGAGGGGTGTCTGGTAATCTATGTCGTTGCACAGGATATAAAAAAATCTTTCAAGCCATAGAAGATACTGCAAATAATGCTAAATGAAGCTTTAGATATTAAATATAAAGACAAAATTGCGATTATAGGCTCTGGTGGGAAGACCACTTTTGCTTATAATCTAGCTAAACAAAATCAAGATAAAATCACAATTCTTACAACAAGTACAAAAATGTATGAAGTAAAAGATATAAATTTTAATAATCTATATAATCAAACAAGTATTACAAATCTTAAAAAAGGCGTTAATTTATGTGGAAAAATTATTGACAATAAAGTAAATGCTTTAGATGATTTTAGTGATTTTTATAAAAATTGTGATTTGTTTATATATGAAGCTGATGGAGCTAAGGAATTGCCTTATAAAGTTTGGAAAAATAATGAGCCTGTTATTTTAGAAAATACCAATAAAATAATAGGAATTATTCCACTTCATTTATTAAATTATCAATTAAATGAGAATTTCATTCATAGGTTTGATGATTTTTTGAAAGTATTTGAAGTGAGTAAAAGTGATGTTTTAAGTATTGATTTAATAGAAAAAATTTGTTTAAAAATGTTTGAAAATATTAGTTTAAATTCTGATAATTTTATTTTTTTTAATAGATGCGATGATTTAAAAGTATTAAATGAACTTGCAAAAAGATTAAAAAATTTTAGATTATTAGCTGGTTTTTTAAAAGAAGAAAAATATATAAGGCTTAATTTTTGAAAGGAATTTGTATTATCTTAGCAGCTGGATATTCAAGAAGGCTTGGTTTAAATAAATCATTTTTAAAATATAAAAATACTTATTTTATTGATTTGATTATTCAAAAAACTTTAGAGCTTAATATGGATATTAAAATAGTTGCTAATGAGAATAATTACGAGTATTTAAAGACAAATTATAAAGATTTTAATGTGGTTTTAAATGCCTTTAATAAGGGTCAAAATACAAGTATAAAAATAGCTTTAAACAATGTTTTAGATTATGATTACGCAA
Source organism: Campylobacter sp. RM9333 (assembly GCF_020137705.1). NCBI lineage: Bacteria > Pseudomonadati > Campylobacterota > Epsilonproteobacteria > Campylobacterales > Campylobacteraceae > Campylobacter > Campylobacter sp. RM9333. The sequence goes on along the minus strand of NZ_JACGAY010000029.1, from coordinate 1,844 downwards.
TATTTTTACCGATTGATCAAATATTTTTAAAAACTAATTCAATAAAAACTATCATTTCAAAATATAAAGAAAATTATATTGTTGTTCCTAGATTTAATAATATTAATTCCTTGCCTACTATTTTTGATAAAAAATATTTTAAAGAATTGTGCGAATTAGATAATGATAGCGGTGGAAAAGTGCTAATTCAAAAATATAAAGATAAAGTAATTTTTGTTGATTTATATGATGAATTAGAAGGAAAAGATATAGATACTAAAGAAGATTTAAGGTTGATTGATGAGTGAATTTGTAATTATTAGAGGAGCGGGTGATATTGCTAGTGGTATTGCTGCTAGGCTTTTTAGAGCAGGCTTTAAGATACTTTTATTAGAATGTTTAAAACCAAGTTCAATTAGAATAAAAGTTTGTTTTTCTCAAGCAGTTTATGATAAAACTTGCGAAATAGAAGGTATAAAAGCGAAGTTAGTTAATAAAGATGAGATTTTAGATTGTAAGGATTTTATCCCTATTATAATTGATGAGAATTTAGATATTTTAAATTATATAAAACCAAGGGCTTTAATTGATTCAATTTTAGCTAAAAGGAATTTAGGAACAAATATTAATATGGCTCCTATTGTGATTGCTATTGGACCTGGGTTTTGTGCTGGAATTGACGCTCACGCTGTAATCGAGAGTAATCGCGGCCATAATTTAGGCAAGGTTATTTTAAGTGGTTTTGCAGAGAAAAATACAGGAATTCCTGCTGAAGTAAAAGGAATTGGAGCAAAAAGAGTAATTTATGCAAACGATAATGGAATCTTTAAAGCTATTGCTAAAATAGGTGATATTGTAAAAGAAGAAGAAATTATTGCATATATTGATAATACACCTGTTAAAGCTAGTATAAGTGGGCTTTTAAGAGGTATTATTAATGATAATTTTGAAGTAGTAAAGGGTCTTAAAATTGCAGATATTGACCCAAGAATTAGTGAATATGAAAATTGCTTTAGTATTTCAGATAAGGCTAGGAGCATAGGTGGTGGGGTTCTTGAAGCTTTGATGTATTTTGAAAATAGGAATAAAAATGGATGAATTGATAATAAAAGAAATGTATAAAAGATGTGAGAAAAATGAAAAAATTGCCTTAATAACTCTTACAAAATCAAGTGGCAGCACTCCTAGAAATGCAGGTTCTATGATGGCTTTATTTAGCGATGGCACAAGCATTGGAAGTATAGGTGGTGGTAAATTAGAATTTGAAGTTTTAAAAGAAGCTAAAGAATGTTTAGAAAATAATAAAAGTAAAATTTTTAATCACGAATTAACACCGAATGGAGATTTAAAAATGCAGTGCGGCGGGCTTGCAAGTGGTTATATAAAAATTATTAATCAAAAAGCAAAATTAATAATATGTGGAGCAGGACATATTGGTAAAGAAATACTATTTTTATCAAAATATTTAGGTTTTTATTCAATTTTAATTGATGATAGGCAAGATTATTTGCAAGGTTTAGCAAATGAAGAATATTTCAGCAATTATGAAGATTTGAGTTTTTTAGATATTGATGATAATACTTATGTAATTATTGTTACAAAATCTCATTTAGATGATTATAAATGCTTAAAAAATGTAATAGATAAAAATGCAAAATATGTTGGTGTTATTGGAAGTAAAACTAAACATAAATTCATTAAAGATGAGCTGATTAAAGATAATTTTAGTGCCGAATTATTTAATAAAATTTATGCTCCAATAGGTTTAGACATTGCAAATCAGGAGCCAAGAGAAATTGCGTTTAGTATTTTAAGTGAGGTTTTACTTATCAAAAATCAAGGTAAATTAGCACATAAAAAAAATT